>NZ_JBEXCW010000012.1:0-157122 GCF_040605435.1 Streptomyces sp. NPDC005574 | reverse complement strand
CCCCGAACGCGCCGCGGAACTCGGGCTGCGCCCGCTGGGCCGCCTGGTCTCCTGGGCCGTCGTGGGTGTGCCGCCGGAGACGATGGGCATCGGCCGCCCACCCGGGCGCAGGAACGTGGATTGCGCACCCCTGGGCGCTGGACCGTGGAAGCGCACCCCCGGGTTCGCCGCGAGGGGGCATTCCCTCAAGATCCGGCCATGCTTAGGCTGGGGCGACGCGGCACCGCGCACTCGCGTACGGCAGGAGATCCAGCACATGTCAGACCGCAGGCCCATCGAGTCGTGGCTCACCGACATGGACGGTGTGCTCATCCACGAGGGCGTACCGATCCCCGGCGCCGACGCCTTCCTCAAGAAACTGCGTGAGTCCGGGAAGCCGTTCCTGGTCCTCACCAACAACTCGATCTACACCCCGCGTGACCTGCACGCCCGCCTGCGGCGCATGGGCCTGGACGTGCCCGTCGAGTCCATCTGGACCTCCGCGCTGGCCACCGCCCAGTTCCTGGACGACCAGCGGCCCAACGGTTCGGCGTACGTCATCGGCGAGGCCGGTCTGACCACCGCGCTGCACGACATCGGCTACATCCTCACCGACCACGAGCCGGACTACGTCGTCCTCGGCGAGACCCGGACGTACTCCTTCGAGGCCATGACGAAGGCCGTACGGCTGATCCAGGCCGGCGCCCGCTTCATCGCCACCAACCCGGACGAGACGGGACCCTCCACCGAGGGCCCGCTGCCCGCGACCGGCGCGGTGGCCGCGCTGATCACCAAGGCGACCGGCCGGAAGCCGTACTTCGCGGGCAAGCCGAACCCGCTGATGATGCGGACCGGGCTCAACGCGATCGGGGCGCACTCCGAGACCAGCGCGATGATCGGCGACCGCATGGACACCGACGTGCTGGCGGGCATGGAGGCCGGGATGCGGACGTTCCTGGTGCTCACCGGCCTGACCCGGCCCGAGCAGGTCGAGGACTTCCCGTACCGGCCCTCGCAGATCGTGGACTCGATCGCGGACCTCGTCGACCGCGTCTGACCCCGGGCCGCCACCCCTCGGCCCGGCCCCGGGCCTCGGCTTCCGCCCCAGCCCCCGACCCCTCCGTCCTCCCGGCCGAAACCGAGCGCCCGTGGCCGAAACCGCTCGTCTCCGCCGCCACCCGATCGGAGCAGCGGGGGGCGTCAGGGGATGCGGGGCCGGAGTGGGCGGGGGAGCCTCCAAGTGACTGGAGGTTCACGATGGGTTCAATGAAAGTCGCTCTCTGTGCAGGGTTCCTCGCGGCCGTCGCCGTCGCACCGGCGGCGTACGCGCAGGACGGCGGTGTGTCCGTCAGCCCGGCGTCCCCCGCCCCCGGCGGTGACATCGCGATGCGGGTCACCGGCTGCGCGCAGAAGACCGGCATCGCCGTCTCGGCGGCGTTCGTCGCGGACATCCGGCTCACCGACACCGACGGCATGCTCGTCGGCGAGAGCCGCATCCGCTCCACGGTCACCGCGGGCACGTACGACGTGAAGATCCGCTGCGGTGGCGCCGAACACAAGGCCAGGATCACCGTCGGGCACGGCCAGGACCAGGGCCGGGACCAGCGGCGGGACCAGGGGGAGGAGCCGGCCATCGTGGAGCCGCCCGTCCCCTCCGCGCCTTCCGAGCCTTCCGCACCCTCTTCGCCTGTTGCCCCCGTGCACGCGGGCGGCGGCGGCACGGCACCCCGTGTCACCGCCGCGCACGCCCGCTCCGCGGGTGTCGGCACCGGGCACGCGGTGACCGGGCTGGTCCTCGCCGGCGTCGCCGCGGTGGCTGTCGCGCTCCGCAGCGTGCGCCGGAGCCGCGGGACGGGCTGAGGTGCCATGTCCGATCACGAGCGTTCCTCCGGCAGCGGCCGGCTCCTGACCGGCGTCGCCTGGGCGGTCCTGCTGCTCGGGCTGTGGCTGTGGGGCCGGGAGGTGACCGAGGGGCAGGACGGGACGTCGGCTCCCGCCACCGGTGACATGGCGGCGGTCGGGCGGCCGCCGGACGTGCGGCTGCCGCCCGCCGTCCGGCCGCTCGGCGACGCCGTGCCGCAGCGCATCGACATTCCCGACCTCGCCGTCCAGGCGCCGGTGGTCGCCCGCGGTCTCGACGGGCAGGGGGCGGTCGATCCGCCCCCGTTCGACCAGCCCGGGGTCGTCGGCTGGTACGCGGCCGGTGCGAAACCGGGAGCCGTCGGCACCGCGCTGATGGTGGGACACGTCGACACCGAGACGCGGCCCGCGGTCTTCTACAAGATCAGCGCGATGAAGCCGGGCGAACGGGTCCGGGTGGTGCGTGACGACGGCAAGGTCGCCGAGTTCACCGTCGACGACGTCCGGGTCGTCGCCCGCGACCACTTCGACGCCCGTCAGGTGTACGGGCCCGGGAAGGCCGGGCGCGCCGAACTGCGGCTCATCACCTGCGGCGGCACCTTCGACCGGGCGAGCCACAGCTACACGGCGAACGTCATCGTCTCCGCCTACCTCACGGGAACCGCCCTCTAGCCCGGTCCGGTCCGGCCCGGACCGCGCCACAGAGGCCGGCCACACGGGCGCCCGCCCCACGGAGGCCAGCCCCCAGACGCACCCCACAAGGGGCGTGCGACACCTCGTCGCACGCCCCTTCCCGCACGCCTACCCCCTTCTGGCGATGCCCGCCACCTTCCGCACGCCCACCCCTCTCCCGCACGCCCACCCTCGCCCCGGAGATCCGGACGATCCCGTGGGCATGCGTCGCGTATGCCAGGATTGGGACCGGGACCGGTGCACCCAAACCGGTACAGCCGAGGGGGAGTTGGATGCACGGCAGCAGGGGGGCCGCCATGGTTTCGGCGGTGCGGGCGTCCGCGGTGGTGCTGGGGGCGGCACTGCTCGTCACGGGGTGTTTCTCCGGAGGCGGAGGGAGCGGAGGCGGCGGCGCGGGCGCGGACGGGAAGCGGGGAACCGGAGCCGCCACGGGCGGCAGCGGAGGCGCGCGGATCACCCAACAGCCCAAGGAGGCCGACCCGTTCTGGGTCAACCCGGACGGCAACGCGGCCCGGCAGGTGGCGGCCTACGCGAAGGCCGGCCGGGACCGCGACGCCGAGCGGATCAGGAGGATCGCCGAGCAGCCGACGGGGGAGTGGATCGGCGCGGAGAACCCCGAGCGGGAGGCCCGCGGCTTCACCGAGGCCGCCGACCGGGTCGGCCGGACCGCGCTGCTCGTCCTCTACAACATCCCGCACCGCGACTGCGGCCAGTACTCCCGGGGCGGCGCCGCCGACGGGGACGCCTACCGCGCCTGGATCGACGGCGTGGCCGCGGGCGTCGGAGACCGGCCCGTCACGGTGGTCCTCGAACCGGACGCCGTCCTGCACCTGGTCGACGGCTGCACGCCCGACCGGTTCGACGAGGAGCGCTACGCCCTGCTCAAGGACGCCGTCACCCGGCTCAAGGCGCTGAAGAACGCCAAGGTCTACCTCGACGCGGGCAACGCGGGCTGGGGGCACCCCGACCAGATCTTCGGGCCGCTGCGCCGGGCCGGTCTCGACGCGGCCGACGGCTTCGCGGTGAACGTGTCCAACTTCTACTCCACGGAGGAATCCCTCGCGTACGGACGGGAGTTGTCAGCGAAGGTCGGCGGGAAGCACTTTGTGGTCGACACCAGCCGCAACGGCAACGGCCCCTACACGGGCGGGGATCCGGACGAACGCTGGTGCAACCCGCCGGGCCGCGCGCTCGGCGAGACCCCGACGACGAGGACCGCCGACCCGCTGGCGGACGCCTACCTGTGGGTCAAGCGGCCGGGCGAGTCGGACGGCACCTGCAAGGGCGGCCCGAAGGCGGGGGACTGGTGGCCCGCCTACGCCCGAGCTCTGGCCGGGTCCACCGGTTGACGCCCGCCTACGCCCGAGCTCTGGCCGGGTCCACCGGTTGACGCCCGCCTACGCCCGAGCTCTGGCCGGGTCCGGCGGTTGACGCCCGCCTACGCCCGAGCCCTGGCCGGGTCCACCGGTTGACGCCCCACCCCTTTCCGCGCGACCCCCACTCCCGCCCCGCGCCACACGCAGGGGCACGGAACGCGAATGACCGGCCATCCCACCGTCAGGCGGGGTGGCCGGTCACCGTGGGTGTGGGGCTACGGCACCTTCACCCACTGTGCCTTGCTCGGCGTGCCCCGCCCGTCGTCCACGAAGAGCATGTACCACCCCGACGGGACGAGGTTCCTGTTCCGCGGCACCGTGACCGTGATCCGGTCGCCCGAGGTCGTGAAGTCCAGCGCGACGGAGCGCTGGTCGACGTCGGTGACGTGGGTGGACGCGCTCGGCCTGATCAGCCGCGCCTTCCTCACCCCGGACGCGTGCCGTGAGGTGAACGTGCCGGACCCGCCACGGGCGATGGTGCGCGGGCCGCCCGAGAGGTCGGGCCGCGGGCCGTGGAAGAGGTACGGCGGGGTGTAGATCTCGATGCGCTGCTCGAACTCGCCGGGCTTGGTGTCGGCCTTGTCGCCGTAGAGCGAGTCGGAGCCGAAGAACATCACGCGGCCGTCGGGCAGCAGGATCGAGCCCGAGTGGTAGTTGCGGCCCACCGCCGGGTCGGCGACCCGGTCGAAGCTGCCGGTGGACGGCCGGTAGATGCGGGCCTGGAGGATGTCGGAGTCACCGCGTCCGCGGTAGTCCCGCGAGCCGCCCGACACCAGCACGGTGTCGTCGGGCAGTACCGAGGACTGCGGGTACCGGGTGCCCTTCTCCAGCCGGGGGCCGTCGGTGAACGTGGGGTTCTCGGCCTTGAGGTCGATGATCCGCGTCCGGTTGCTGGACAGCCTGGACTCGCCGACCCCGCCGCCGCCGATCACCATGAACCTCTCGTCCTGCGCCGGGGGCAGCAGTACGGTCCCGGACGTCTCCATCCGGTCGGCGTCGCTCAGCCCGGGCAGCTTGGTGAAGCGGTTGCTGTCCACGTCCCAGACACCGGGGTCCCGCCCGATGTCGTCGGGCCCGTACCCGGCGTTGGAACCCGAGTAGAAGACCTTGCCGTTCTGCATGAGGAACAGCGCGGGGTAGGTCGGGAACTGGCGGATCGTGCGGGTGTACGTCCATTTCCGCGTCGTCGGGTCGAAGGTCTCGTTCTTGCCCGGGACGAGCTGGCCGATGTCGTCGAGCCCGGAGACGCTGAGGACGCGGCCGTCGCCCAGGGTGGTGAGCGTCGGGTACCAGCGGGCCTCGTTCATCGGGTCGACCTTGATGTACCGCTCGGCGACCGGGTCGAACTCGAAGGCGTCCCGGATGCCCTGGAAGTCCTTCTTGTCGAGGGCCAGTTTCTGGGCGATGCCGTAGGTGTTGCGGGCGTCGGCCCCCGTCAGGCCGCTGATCCGGTAGTTGTCCTGGGTGCCCGTCTCGTAGCGGGAGCCCTTCCGCTGCGCCTCGACGTAGATACGGCCGAGCCCCGGATCGTTGCGGAGGAACTTCCCGGTCTTCGGGTCGAAGACCTTCTTGGCGCGGGGCACCAGGACCGGGTCCTTCGACAGGAACGTCCTGCCGTTCTCCCGGCCGGTGAAGCGGGTGCCCGCGGGCAGGGTGACGGGCCGGTCCGGGTTCTCGTTGTGCACGATCATCAGGCCGCCGGCCTTGGTGACGTCACCCTTGAGCTTCTCGTACCGCTTGGTGCCACCCGCGATCAGCAGCCTGCCGTCGGCGAGCTGGGTGTGACCGGTGCAGAACAGGTCCTTGGGCGTCGGGACCT
The DNA here is from genome assembly GCF_040605435.1 of Streptomyces sp. NPDC005574. Classification (NCBI taxonomy): domain Bacteria; kingdom Bacillati; phylum Actinomycetota; class Actinomycetes; order Kitasatosporales; family Streptomycetaceae; genus Streptomyces; species Streptomyces sp. NPDC005574. The sequence goes on along the minus strand of NZ_JBEXCW010000012.1, from coordinate 151,395 downwards.
TCTTGACGGTCCCCTTGACGGGGTCCCAGATCCGGGTGTCGAACTTCTTCGCGTCGAAGTTGGCCTGCTTGTTGCCCGAGCCCGCGATGAGCAGCACCCGGCCGGTGCGCAGCAGCGCCGCGTGGATGGTGTCCTGGCGGTACTCCTTCGGGAACTCGAGCACGTCCCAGTGGCCGTTGGCCGCCTTGTACTCGGGCTTGTTGATCACGTACGTGTGGTACTTCTCCGTCCCGAAGCGGTAGGCCCACGGCCCGTTCGTCCCGGCCAGCGCGAGCACCACCGCGCCGGCGATCGCGAAACGACGGACCCTGCGGTGTCCGGCGCGATCCCTCATTCCTTACGGCCCCCCACTCCGCCCGCGGCGATCGTCACGGTCGGTTCGCCCGCCGTCCCGTCCGCTGTGGTCCGGCCGGTCCGGTGCGCCGGTCCGTTGTGCTGCTCGGGTCCTGGCTGCGCGTACGGCGAGGTCGCCGGAGCGGAGACCACGGCCGGGGCCGGCACCGCGTCCCGTGGCTGCTCCGGTACCGGGCCGGCCGGCCGCCGCCTCGCCGCCCGCAGCGACCACCGCCAGGCGAGGATGGGCGAGGCGGTGACCAGCAGGGCGAAGGAGGCCCAGGTGAGCATCGCGGGGTGGGCGTGGCCGAGGGCGAGTCCGGCGGCGATCGAGCCGCCGAAGACCCCGACGAAAAACAGGTGGATCCGGAAGGTCCCGAACAGGGTGTCCGGGCTGGCCGAGTCGCCCTTGGGTGTCACCACGAACCGGCTTCTGCGGCGCAGCACGGTGTCCATCAGGGAGCGGGCGTAGATCGGCGCGGACAGGGCCGACATCACCATGCCCGCCACCCCGCCCGACCCCTCCGGCTCGTGCGGGGAGACGTTGTGCCGGCGGTTCCAGACGTAGAGGCCGATCTGGAGCGCGGAGGCGTTGCCGTAGAGCATCAGCCACACCGTCGGGTCGATGTTCACGCCCGAGGCGCCGAGACCCAGGAACAGGGCGCAGCTCAGGGCCGCCAGAATCCAGTTCAGGGCCGACATCGGATAGAAGATGATCATCATCGTGTAGTTGAAGAGCTTGCCGGGCGGCAGCGAGAAGATGCCTTTCCAGTACTGCTTGAGGATCGTCTCGTACGTCCCCCGCGACCAGCGCAGCTGCTGGGTGAAGAAGTCCGTCCAGGCACCCGGCCCCTCACCGACCGCCAGCACGTCCGGCGTGTAGACCGACCGCCACTTCCGGCCGGTGGCCGGGTTCTTCGCGCGGTGCATCTCGAAGCCGGTCGCCATGTCCTCGGTGATCGAGTCGTACAGGCCGCCGATCTGCTTGAGCGCCTTGATCCGTACGGCGTTGGAGGTGCCCACGAACATCGGGCTGCCGTAGCGGTTGCCGGCGCGCTGGATCAGCGCGTGGAAGAGGAACTGCTGCGACTCCGCCGCCTTGGTGATCGGGTTGTCGTAGTTGCCGTACACCTGCGGGCCGATGACGAAGCCGACGTCCGGGTCGCGGAAGAAGCCGAGCATCCGCTCCAGGTAGTTGGGCAGCGGCACGTGGTCGGTGTCGACGGAGGCGAAGTAGTCGTAGTCGTCGCCGTGCGCCTCCAGCCAGGCGTTGTAGTTGCCGTGCTTCGTCCTGGCCCGGTGCGGGCCGCTGGGGCGGTTCCACCGGGCGACGCCCTTGCGGGAGAAGTGGTGCACGCCGAGGCGCTCGCAGACCGCCTTCACCGCGGGGTCGTCGCCCTCGTCGAGGAGCCAGACGTGCAGCAGGCCCCGGTGGCGGACCCGGACGGCCGCCTCCAGGGTCCGCGTGACCATCTCCAGGGGCTCCGTGCCGGGCACGAACGAGGTCAGGAAGGCGACCCTCGTGCCGGTCTGCGGCACCACCGGGACCGGGTCGCGGGCGACCAGGGTGGCGTGTGCGTTCGACAGCACGTTCAGGCAGCGGAAGAACTCGATCAGACCGATCGAGACCAGCATCACGATGTCGAGGGCGGGCAGCCAGCGGAAGGCCGGGTAGTCCCGTTCGGTCCAGTGTTCGGGCTGGAGCAGCCAGCCGAGCAGGACCAGCGAGAGCAGCGGTGCGGCGGCCAGCATCAGGGCGACCCGGACGCGGTGCGGCTCCTGCGAGATCAGGGAGCGGTACCTGACCTTGTACGGCGTGTGCGGATCGGGCTGGGTGAGGGGTCCCGCCAGTCGGCTGTAGTGCTCGTAGTCGTAGGTCGGCGGTGCGGCCGCGGTCCGGTGCGAGGCTCCGGGGTCCGCGGTGTGGTGCGATCCTCCGGTGTCCGCGGTGTGGTGCGAGGTCTTCCCTGGTCGAGCGGTCTGAGCTGGGTCGGAATTCTGCCGGGCGCCCGTCGGCGTCGACGTCATGAGTCATCCCCCCAACACGCGGGTCAACGCGTGTTCGTCGGTTCCTCACGCCTGGTCGGACCCCCCTCGGCCCTCGCAGGCGCGTCCTTGATGGGCCACAGTCGGCACACGGTGCGCACGTGGGGACACGGACTGTGACCAGCGGATCGCGCGACGCCCCCCTCGGCATCCTTCGGCTACGGGGCCCCTCTTCCCCGCATCACCGGCAATCCGCTCGCTGTCCCCCCAACTGCCGCGAATCCACGGCAGCTTGGTGGCCAGGGTTCTACGGCGTCCGTCATGATCGCAAGCTGCGAAACGCGGTGTTTACCGGTGATACGCGCTCATTGTTGCCCGCGTGCGGACCTTGTGGAGTCTTTGTGTTCAGACGGGCGGAGAAGTTACGGAAATGCCTTCTTCTGCCTTTTTCGCGCTCGTAACTGATCACCGCGTCGCGCCGCGCCGAAAAGCAGCAGGCCCCCCGCGTGAACGGGGGGCCTGCTCTGTCTGTGCGCCGCCAGGGACTCGAACCCCGGACCCGCTGATTAAGAGTCAGCTGCTCTAACCAACTGAGCTAGCGGCGCCTGCTGACCTGCACAACTCTACCCGACGTCCGCACGTGCTCCGAACCACCCGCCCCGGCGCCGGCCGGGCCGCCCCCGCCCGCTCGCCGTACATCATTCGGACCGTCAGCATGCGCGTGCGGACCACAGTTGGGAAACTGGCGAATGTGCACACTCGCGTACATTTCCACCCGGATCATGAGGGGCGTCGCATGGAGACTGCGGTATTCGAGGAAGTCGATCCCGCGAGCGACTGCGACTGCCCGGGCTGTGTCCACTGGCGGCGTGTGCTGCCGTACTCCCGCACCGGTCGCACCGGCGGCCACCCCGCGGCCCACCGGGCGGTGATCCTGGCGGCCGCCGCCGCGGCCTCCGCGGGCCTGGGCGTCGGCCAGGCGGCACCGGCCGTGGCCGCCCCGGTCACCACCGGCCGGGCGGCCGTCCCCGCGGACGACGGACCCGACACCCCGCAGGGCCACCAAGCCCCGTTGCACGGTCCGGCGGGTGCTCCGACGAGACCGGGCGGCGCGGTCAAGACGCCGGCGACCACCCGCGCGGAGATCATCGGGCGGGCCATGGCGTGGGTCGCGGCGAAGGTGCCGTACAGCTTGTCGGAGTACTGGTTCGACGGGTACCGGCAGGACTGCTCGGGCTACGTCTCGATGGCCTGGAACCTGCCGGGCAACGAGTGGACGGGCAGCCTCGGCCAGTACGGCGTGCGGATCGCCAAGGACGACCTGCAGCCCGGCGACATCCTGCTCTTCCACAACCTGGACAACCCGGAGGAGGGCTCCCACGTCGTCCTCTTCGGCGGCTGGACGGACTCCACCCGCACCTACTACACCGCCTACGAGCAGACCCGCCCCACCACCCGCCGACAGTCCACCCCCTACGCCTACTGGAGCCACTCCGACGACTACCTCGCCTACCGGTACAAGGGGCTCGAGGGCGGCACGGCGGGCGGGGCCCCGGACACCGCGACGCCCGACCCGAAACCGGGCCCCGGCAAGGCTGCGGCGCCCTACCCGGGAGCGGCCTACTTCGGGCCCGGCGCCCACAACAAGCACGTCACCGAACTCGGCCGGATGCTCGTCGGACGCGGTGCCGGGCCCTACTACACCTCGGGCCCCGGCCCGCGCTGGTCGGACGCCGACCGGCGGGCCACCCAGGCGTTCCAGCGGGCCCAGGGCTGGACGGGCGCGGACGCGGACGGGCTGCCGGGCACCCGCACCTGGAACCTGCTGGCCACCGGTACGGGCCGGAGCCTCGCGCCGGGAGCGGCCGGCCCCGCGGTGCCCTCCTCGCACGGGGTGCCCGGCTATCCGGGGCGGGCGATGTTCCGGCCCGGCGCGGTCAACGACCACGTCACCGATCTCGGCCGGCAACTCGTGAAGAAGGGCTTCGGCAAGTACTACACGACCGGCCCGGGACCCCGCTGGGGCGAGGCGGACCGGCGCAACGTCGAGGCGTTCCAGCGCGCCCAGGGCTGGCGAGGCGGCGCCGCGGACGGCCACCCGGGCCCGGAAACCTGGCGCCGCCTCTTCCTCTGACCGCCCCCCCCACCGGCGGCCGACGCGGGGAACGCGCGAAAGCCCCAGCCCCAACGTCCCCGCACGGGACATCCGGCCGGCTCAAGAAGGGGCGCGGGGAACTGCGCAAAGACCCCAGCCCCAACGGACCCGCACCGGACATCCGGCCGGCTCAAAAAGGGGCGCGGGGAACTGCGCGAACGACCGCAACCGCGACGGACCCGCACCCGAGACCCCACCTCACCTCACCTCACCCCACCTCACCGCAGGGCCCCGCACCGGACACCCGCGAACGCCGAAGGCTGGAGGCAGGAATGAGCACCACCACCCCCCACCCCCCCGAGTCCGAAGGACAGGCTCCCGCCACCCCTCCCGCCCAGGCGGACCCCCCACCCAGGACCGCCCGTCTCATCCAGAACGAGGCGACCACGGAGATCCCCGTCCACCTCCTGTTCCGCGACGAGCCGCTCCCCTCGACCGTGGCCCTCGCGCCCGCGGTCGTGGGGCGAAGGCAGGGCACGGGGGAGCAGCCCCGGCTGCGGCGACCGGCGGTCACGAAGGCGCGCCTGGTGCCGCAGGTCGATCCCGCGCTGGTGGAGCGCCCGGCGCGGGTGCTGCCCGGCGCGGTGGGGGTGCTCGCCGGCGTCTGCGGGCCGGCGGGCTGCGCGGTCACCTCGTGGTGGGCGGGCGAGCTGCCGTCCCTGGTGACGCGCGCGCTGCGGCTGCCGTCGTACGCCGGAGCGGGCCTGGGTCCGGCGCAGTGGGCGGCGTACGCGGGTGCCGTGGCGCTCGGCCTGTTCGGTTTCGGCGGGCTGGCCCGCGGCCGGACCGGACGCGCGTGGGTGCTCGGCCTGTTCGGCCGCTACCGGGGCACGGTCCGTCGCACCGGGTTGATGTGGGTGAACCCGCTGGTGCTGCGCCGCCGGGTCGACGTACGGCTGCGGCACTGGCGCAGTGAGCCGATGCCGGCGGTGGACGGGAACGGGGTCGCGCTGCGGGTGGTGGTCCTGGTGGTCTGGCGGGTGCGGGACACGGCGCGGGCGACACTGGGCGTCGACGACCACGAGACGTATCTGCGGGAGTGCGTGGAGGCGGCGCTCGTCCGGGTGCCGGTGGAGCTGCCGGGGACCGCGCGGGGGTCCGTCGACGCGGCCGGGGAGACGCTGACCAGGCTGGTCACGGCGGACGCGGCGCCGGTCGGGCTCGAGGTGTTCTCGGTGCAGCCGGTCCGGGTCGATTACGCCCCCGAGGTGGCCGCGGCGATGACCCGCCGACGTATCGCCGCGCTGGACGCGCAGCAGCGGGCGACGGTGCTCAGCTCGGTGGTCGACTCGGTCGAGGACACGGTGACCAGGCTGACCATGCGCGGGCTGGTCGAGCTCGACGACTACGAGCGCACGGCGCTGGTGAAGGACCTGACGGTGGCGTTCTGCTCGGGGCGGGGGGAAACGGCGTCCTGACGGCCCGCCGAACACGTCTCCCGATTGGTATGGACATGTTCAAGAGGCCGCAATAATCTGGGACTTGGTCTAGACCTGCACGGCTCACAGAACCTCCCCCACGTTCTCCAGGAGCGGCAGCATGCGCGAAAAGACCAGGTTGTATGCCGCCGTGGTGGGCCTCGCCACCGCCGGAGCCTTCGTGCTCTCCTCCGGTGGTGCCAGCAGCCACGGCTACACCGATCTCCCCATCAGCCGGCAGAAGCTCTGCCAGAACGGCACGGTGACCGACTGCGGTGACATCCAGTGGGAGCCGCAGAGCGTCGAGGGGCCGAAGGGCTTCCCGGCCGGCGGCCCGGCGGACGGCCGGATCTGCTCCGGCAACAACACCCGCTTCGCCCAGCTCGACAGCCCGAAGACACCCTCCGGTGGCGCCTGGCCGACCACCAGGGTGACGGGCGGTCAGAGCTACACCTTCCGCTGGCAGTTCACGGCGATGCACGCGACGACCGACTTCAAGTACTACGTCACCAGGCAGGGCTGGAACCAGAACCACAGTCTCGCCCGCTCCGACCTCAACACGACACCGTTCCTCACGGTGCCGTACAACGGGCAGCGCCCGCCCTCCACGCTCTCCCACAGCGGCACGCTGCCGACCGGGCTCAGCGGTCGTCATGTCGTCGTCGCCGTGTGGACGGTCGCGGACACCGGCAACGCGTTCTACGCCTGCTCCGACGTCACCTTCTGACCGTCGTCCGGCAGGGCCCGCGGACCGACGGCCCGGGCGCGCTCCACGGGCGCCCGGGCCATCGGCACAGTTCTGAGCCTTACTTGAGTCAGTCCGGCACCCCCGGCGGGTAAGTTCCCCTCACCGGACGCACCTGACCTCGGGGGAAGCTCAATGGACGTAATCTTCTATCTCTTGCCCGGTCTGATCATGGCCGGCGCCCTCTTCGCCGCGTACCGCGTGGTCCGCCGCTGGCTCCAGGTGCGCGGCGCCTGGAACAGCGGGCTCACCGCCGAGGGGCACTGTCTGCGGACCTTCACGACGACCTACGGCGGCGGCGGCGACACCTCCGTGCGCACCGCGCTGCACCACGTCTACGAGTTCACCGCGCGCGACGGCCGGGTGGTCCGGTTCGAGGAGGAGGACGGCCCGGCGACCGTGGTGGAGGGAGACTACGTGACGGTCTACTACACCGACGGCCGTGACGTGGTGGCCACGGCGCACGAGCCGAGGCGGGGCAAGCAGGCGGCGGCCACCTTCGGCATCCTGGCGTTCCTCGGCGTCATCGTCGTGTTCTGCGTGGGCTTCATGGTCCAGTACGCGGAGGTCTTCGGAACCTCGGACGCCTCCGGCTTCTGAGAGTCGCCGCCCGGACGGGGTGGAACGGGCGGCACGCCTCTCCCTATCTGACGGTACGTCAACTACCGTGCGCGCTCATGGAGTCCACGAGGCGTCGTACGACCGTCGCGGAGTTGGTCGGACAGGGGTGGGGCGACCACCGGCCGGGGTTGTGGTCGGAGGAGGGGACCCTCACCCGGCACCAGGTCACGGCCGGGGCGGCGGCCCGTGCCGCCCTGCTGGCGGACCTGCTGCCCCCGGACGCCGAACCGAACTTCGGCGTCCTCCTCGACAACACCCCCGAATTTCCCCTGTGGTTGAGCGCCGCCGCCCTCGCCGGGGCCGCGGTCGCCGGGATCAACCCCACCCGCCGGGGGCCCGAACTGGCCCGTGACATCCTGCACACCGAGTGCCGCGTCCTGGTCACCGAACCGGCCCACCTGCCGCTCCTCGCCCACCTCGAACTGCCGGGCGTACGCATGCTGGTGACCGGAACCGAGGAGTACGACGACCTCCTCGCCCCCTACGCTGGCGCCGAACCGGACGTCTCCCGGGCCGCGCCGGGCGACCGGCTGCTTCTCTACTTCACCTCCGGCTCCACCGGCGCCCCCAAGGCCGCGATCTGCACCCAGGGCCGCCTGGCCGCCGCCGGCCGCTCGCTCGCCGACCAGTTCGGGGTGCGCGCCGACGACGTGCACTACATCTGCATGCCGTTGTTCCACGGCAACGCGGTGATCGCCGACTGGGCGCCCGCTCTCACGGCGGGCGCCGGCATCGCGCTGCGGCGGCGCTTCTCGGCCTCACGTTTCCTGACGGACGTACGGGCCTACCGGGCGACGTACTTCACCTACGTGGGCCGGGCGGTGCAGTACATCCTGGCCACCGAGCCACGCCCCGACGACCGGGACCACCCGCTCCGCCTCGGCTTCGGCACCGAGGCGGGCGCGGTGGACGCGGCCGCCTTCCGGCGCCGGTTCGGGGTGCGGCTGGTGGAGGGGTACGGCTCCTCGGAGGGCGGGGCGGCGATCCAGTGGACGCCCGGCACACCGGCCGGCGCGGTCGGCCGGGCGACACCCGGCCTGGTGGTGCTCGACCCGGCGACCGGGGCGGAGTGCCCGCCCGCCGCGTTCGACGGGAGCGGGCGGCTGCTCAACGGCGACGAGGCCATCGGCGAGCTGGTGAACCGCGGCCCCAACCCCTTCGAGGGCTACTGGCGCAACCCCGAGGCGGACGCGGCCCGCCGCCGCGACGGCTGCTACTGGACCGGCGACCTCTTCTACCGGGACGCCGACGGCTACCTCCACTTCGCCGGCCGCGCCGACGACCGGCTGCGCGTCGACAGCGAGAACCTGGCTGCCGCGGTGATCGAGAACATCCTCGCCCGCTACGACGGCGCGGCCGCCGTCGCCGTCTACGCGGTGCCGGACCCGGTGGCCGGCGACCAGGTGATGGCGACGCTCGCCGGGACCTTCGCCCCGCTGGAGTTCGCCGAGTTCCTGCTCGCCCAGCCGGATCTGGGGACGAAGATGGCACCCCGGTTCGTCCGGGTCGTCGAGCGGATGCCGGTGACCGCCACGAACAAGATCCACCGCGCGGGCCTCCGGCGGGAGGGCTTCCGCTGCGCCGACCCGGTGTGGTGGCGGCCACCCGGGGAGTCCGCCTACCGGAGGCTGACCGGGCAGGACGCGGAGAAGCTGGTGACGCGGTACCGGGAACGGGGGCGCGAGGACCTGCTGGGCAGGTAGGCGACCCCTCGCGGCGGTGTCCCGGACACGACGAAGGCGGGCCCTCTCGCGTCACCCGCGACCGGACCCGCCCTCTTCACTGTGCGCCGCCAGGGACTCGAACCCCGGACCCGCTGATTAAGAGTCAGCTGCTCTAACCAACTGAGCTAGCGGCGCATGACCCTCGCCGTCCGCTTCACGCGGTCGGCGACGGAAAAATACTACCTGCTGTACGGGGGTGCCTCCGACCATTTCCCGAGGGGTCCCGGGGGGTGCCCCCGGGACCCCCGGGACCCCGTACGGCCCTAGATCGCCAGTGACAGGAGGACCGGTGCCGCGCTGCGGTTGAGGGCGTCGGCTGCCTGGCGCAGCCGGTGGGCGTGCTCGACCGGGAGGGACAGCGCCAGGCAGCCGACCGCGGAGCCGGCCGTGATCGGGACGGCCGCGCAGACCGTGCCGATCGCGTACTCCTGGAGGTCCAGGTGGGGCACGGTGGGCGGCTGGGACTCCAGGCGGGACAGCAGCAGCCGGTCGCTGGTGATGGTGCGCGAGGTGAGGCGCGCCATCTTGTGCCGGGAGAGGTGGTCGCGGCGGCCGTTGTGGTCGAGCTGGCCCAGGAGGCTCTTGCCGACCGCGGTGGCGTGGGCGGAGTGCCGGAAGTCGACCCACTCGTTGACCGAGGGGGCGGCGGGGCCGTCGGCGTACTGCGAGATGGTGACCTCTCCGTCGACGTACCGGCTGATGTAGACGGCGGCGCCGAGCGAGTCGCGCAGCCGGTCGAGGGTGGTCTGGAGCTTGTCGCGCAGCGCCGTGTCCCGGTCGTGCGCGGAACCCAGGCGGGTGAGGGCGTCGCCGGTGACGTACGCCCCGTCGGCGCCCTGCTCGACGTAGCGTTCCCGGCGCAGCATCCGCAGGAGCGCGGTCAGTCGCTCCGGGCTGAGGCCGGTGTGCCGGGCGAGGCCGGCGTCGGTGACTCCGGTGGTGTGCCGTGCCACGGTCTCCAGGACGCGCAGTGCGTCCTGGGCCGAGTGGTACGGCGCGGTCGGCTCGTGCTTCAGCGCCACGGTGTTTCCCCCTGCGCTCGCTTCTTGGGCCGTGATCCGGACAGCGGATCAGTTCCACGATAACGGCCAAAAGGCTGGTTCGGAGCGGGTGTTGACGAGATTCCGACCTCCTCAGCAGCGACGTCGGCACTCTGGCACATGCCAGGGTCATGACCCAGGCGACCGACCTCGCGTCTTGGCGCCTTCACTTCCTGTAGCCATGGGATCGCGATCCCGGAATTCCCGGCTGGCCGCGAGCCGCGAGCCGCGAGCCGCGAGCCGCGAGCCGTGAGCCGCGGGCCGTGAGCCGCGAGGTGCGGACCGGCGGCGGCCGGTGGGCCGGCCGCGCGGGTGGCCCCGGGTCCGCCCGGCGGGCTCCGGGCGGCTCGGTGCGCCGGGGAGTCGGCGCGTCGGCGTCGTGCCCCAGCGCCCCGCCCCACCGCCCCGCCCCAGGGCTCCGGTGGCCTACGGTCGTCGACCCGGCCGGTGGCGCCTGCTTCGGTCCGGCGCACCTCGGGGCGGCCTGCCGCACCCCCGGTCGGTTCGTGCCCCGCAGGCCGCCCGGCCGCCTGCAAACCTGTGTCGGCCTGTGCTCGCGGCCGCCGGGCCGGCTCCGCATCCAGGTCGGCCGGGGGCCGGCGGTGCCCGTTCAGCGCCCCCGTACGTAGCCGCGTTGTTTGTCGACCGTGTTCGGGAGGGGGCGGCCCGCCTCCCAACGGTCGTAGAAGTCGACGAACTGCGCGCCCAGTTCGTCTCGCCAGCCGACCGTGTCGCCACTCATGTGGGGGGACACCAGCAGGTTGGGGACCTGCCACAAAGGACTGTCGGGCGGCAGGGGTTCGGTGGCGAAGACGTCCAGCGCCGCGCCCGCGATCCAGCGCCGGGTGAGCGCGTCCACGAGCGCCTCCTCGACGACGAGCTGTCCCCGGCCCACGTTGACGAAGCGGGCCGAGGGCTGCATGACTCCGAACCGGTGCCGGTCGAACATGCCGCGGGTCGCCTCGGTGAGCGGCGCGGCGGCGATCACCCAGTCGGCGCGGGCCATCAGACGGTCCAGGTCCTCGGGGCCGTGGATGCCGGTGGCCGGGGCGCGTCCCACCAGGGCCGTCCGCAGGTCCAGCGCCCGGAGCGTGCGGGCGATCGCGCGCCCGACGGGGCCGGACCCGACGACGACCGCGCGGGTGCCGGCCACCCGCTGCGACTCGCGGTGGCGCCAGGTCCCCTCCCGCTGGAGGTCCCACGTCCTCGGCAGGTCCTTGGCCATCGCGAGGACCAGACCGGCGACGTACTCGGCGACGGGCTGGTCGAAGATGCCGCGCGCGTTGGTCACCACGGTGTCGGCGGCGGTCAGTTCCGGGCACAGCAGGTGGTCGACGCCCGCGCTCGCCGTGTGCACCCAGCGCGGCCGGCGGCCCTCGCCGGGCCAGGCCGCGCGGACGGCGTGCGAGGTGAAGTCCCACACGAGCAGCACGTCCGCCCGTGGCAGCCGGGCGGCCAGTGTCGACTCGTCGGCGTGCTCGATCCGGGCCCGGCCGGTGAGCCGGCCGAGGCGGGGGAGCGGGTCGGCGTCCAGGACGAGAACCGTGGGGAGGGGAGCGGGATCGGCCATACGGAACCGTATCTCCAGGTGGCGGGCCCTCTGGCGGGCGGCGCGGAGCGACCACGTTGGCACCCGGACCTCCGGCCGTCAACACACGCGTGCGTACGTTCCGTTGCCCACCGGCTGCCCACCGTGAGCCCAGGGGCCGAGTACCGGGGCTGTCGGACGCCGGCCCCGACAGGACACCGGGAAGGGGGCGCGGCGCCGCGCCGACTGGGTACCCGAGTCGTGGGGCCGTGCCGGGCGCCGCTCGATCCGGCGTCGCGACCCGGCCCCGTACTGCCGGAAGTGCCAGAAGTGCCGGACGAAGAACAGCAGCGGGAAGGCTGGACATGACAGCACTCGGACTCCTCTACCCGGGCCACGCCGCGGAGGACGACTACCAGCGCATCGAACAGCTCCTGGCCAGCGACATCCGGATGGACGTGGTCCACACCGACCTGGGTGAGGACGCGCTCGGGGTGGACGCGCTGCGCGAGACGGGGGCACCACAGCGGCTGGCGGCGGGCGTCGAGCGACTGCGGATGTCGGGCGCCGAGGCCGTCGTGTGGGCCAGTACGAGCGGCAGCTTCGTCCACGGCTGGGAGGGCGCGCAGGACCAGGTGCGCGCCCTCGCCCTGGCGGCCGGCCTGCCCGCCTCCTCCACCGCGCTCGGCTTCGTGCACGCGGCGCGGGAGCTCGGGGCGCGGCGGGTCGCGGTCGGGGCGACCTACCCCGACGACGTGTCGGCCCTGTTCGCGGAGTTCCTGCGGGCGGGCGGAGTCGAGGCGGTCTCCGTGCACGGCGCCGGGACCTCCTCCGCGGCGCGGGCCGGGGCATGGGGCGAGGCCGAGCTGTTCGCGCTGGCGCGGGCCGCCGACCGTGAGGACGCGGAGGCGGTCCTCCTCCCGGACGCGGCCCTGCACACGGCGGCCCACCTCCCCGCCCTGGAGAAGGAGGTGGGCAAGCCGGTCCTCACCGCGAACCAGGTCACGGTGTGGGAGGGGCTGCGCCTGGCGGACCGGCGGGTGAACGCGCCGGCGATGGGCGCGCTGTTCACCCGCGAACCGCTCGTGCAGGCGTGAGACCCGCCGGGGCCCGGAGCGCGAACTCCGGGCCCCGGTGGGCTCGGCCCGGTGGGCTCGCGGAGGCGGCCCCCCGGCACCGCACGCCGCCGTCCCGCTCCCGGGAATAAAGCGGAGTCACCCTCCTGTTAAGCGGCGAGGACCGCACACGCCCGAGCAGCAGGAGGCATCCACCGTGACCGCAGACGAGATCCGGGGCACCGCCCACGGCAGCGCCCCCACCCCCCTCTCCGTCCTGGACCTGGTCACCGTCGGCGCGGGCCGCACCGCCGGCGACGCCCTCCGCACCAGCGTCGCGCTGTCCCGCCTCGCGGAGTCCCGCGGCTTCCACCGCTACTGGGTCGCCGAGCACCATTCCATGCCGGGTGTCGCCTCCTCCTCCCCGGCCGTGATCCTGGCCCACCTCGCCGCCCACACCGACCGCATCCGCCTCGGCTCCGGCGGCGTCATGCTGCCCAACCACGCGCCGCTCGTCATCGCCGAGCAGTTCGGCACCCTGGAGGCCATGGCCCCGGGCCGCGTCGACCTCGGCCTCGGCCGCGCCCCCGGCACCGACGGCGCCACCGCCGCCGCCCTGCGCCGCTCCGAGCGCCTGGACGAGCAGGCCGACGACTTCCCGCAGCAGCTCGCGGAACTCGTCCGCTTCCTGGACGACGACTTCCCCGACGGCCACCCCTACCGCCGTGTCCACGCCGTCCCCGGCCCTATCCAGGCGACCTCGCCCGGCGGTGTCCAGTCCCCGCACCGGCCGCCCGTCTGGCTGCTCGGCTCCTCCGGTTTCAGCGCCCGCCTCGCCGGAGTCCTCGGCCTGCCGTTCGCCTTCGCGCACCACTTCTCCGCGCAGAACACCGTCCCGGCCCTGGACCTGTACCGGGAGTCGTTCAAGCCGTCCGCCGTCCTCGACGAGCCGTACGCCCTCATCGGGGTCTCCGCGCTCGCCACCGAGGACGAGCGGGAGGCTCGCCGCCAGGTCCTCGCCGCCTCCCTGAACATGGTCCGCCTGCGCACCGGCCGGCCGGGCCTGGTCCCCACGCCTGAAGAGGCCGAGGCGTACGAATTCAGCCCGATGGAGCGGGAGTTCATCAACTCCTGGAACGCCAACGTCGTCCACGGCACCCCCGACGAGGTGCGCTCCGGCCTCGACGACCTGCACAAGCGCACGGGTGCCGACGAGTTGATGATCACCTCCCACGCGCACGACGGCGACCTGCGGCTGCGCTCGTACGAACTGATCGCGGACGCCTACGGCCTGCCCGCCCTCTGAGCCCGCCGGGGGTCAGACCTGCGGGCAGGCCCGCACGCCCAGCAGTCCGGAGATACGATCCGGCGGCACCGGTCGCGAGTACAGCCACCCCTGACCGGTGTCGCAGCCGATCCGGCGCAGCCGTGAGGCCTGCGCCGACGTCTCCACGCACTCCGCGGTCACCGTCAGCCCCAGCCGGTGGGCCAGCTGGATCATCGCCTCGACGATGACCTCGTCGGCCGGGTTCGGCGCGACACCCGACCCCTCGTACTGGAAACCCCGGACGAAGGACCCGTCCAACTTCAGTACGGACACCGGCAGTCGGCTGAGGTAGGCGAGGTTCGAGTAGCCGGTGCCGAAGTCGTCGATCGCGATCCGCACGCCCATGTCGCTGAGTGCCTGAAGCGCCTGCAACGGCCGGCCCGCCGAGCCCATCACCGCGGACTCCGTCAGCTCCAGTTGCAGCAGATGCGGCGCGAGGCCCGTCTCCTCCAGGATCTCCGCCACGTCCGCGACCAGGTCGGAGTCCCACACCTGGCGGACCGCCACGTTCACGCTGACGAAGATCGGCGGCTCGTCGGGGTGGTCCACCTGCCAACTGCGGGCCTGGCGACAGGCGGTGGCCAGGACCCAGCGGCCCAGCGGCACGATCGAGCCGTCCTCCTCGGCCAGTGCGATGAACCGATTCGGCGTCAGCATCCCGAACTGCGGGTGCCGCCAGCGCACCAGCGCCTCCACCCCGCGCAGCCGGCCGTCCTCCATGCCCACGAGCGGCTGGTACTCCAGGGCGAACTCGCCGCGCTCGATGGCCGGTCGGAGCGTGGAGACCAGCGCCTGACGGGTCATACGGTGGGCGTTGCGCTCCGGATCGAACAGCGTCCAGCGGGACTTGCCGTCGGCCTTCGCCCAGTACAGCGTCGTGTCGGCGGCCTGCATCAGACCCGTGGCGCTGGTGCCGGCCGCGTGCCGTTCCACCACCCCGATCGACGCCGACAACGACAGCCGCTGCCCGGCGATGTCGAACGGCGCCTGGAGCGACCTCAGTACGGCGTCGGCGAGGTCGGCGAGCTGCTCGGTGCCCGTCGAGTCCTCGACCAGCAGGGCGAACTCGTCGCCGCCCAGCCGGGCGACCAGCGGGGCGCTCGTGCGGGCGTGGCCCGCCTCGTCGGCGCAGCGGGTGAGGCGTTCGGCCACGGCGGCCAGCAGCCGGTCGCCGACCCGGTGCCCGAGCGTGTCGTTGACGGCCTTGAACCCGTCCAGGTCCAGGTAGCAGAGCCCGATGCGGCCGGTGCCGCTCTCCTCGTACGACTCCGCCTCCAGGGCGGCCGAGAGGCGCTCGAAGAACAGGGTGCGGTTGGGCAGTCGCGTCACCGGGTCGTGCATCTGCAAGTGCCGTAGCCGCGCCTGGAGTTCACGGCGGCCGCTGATGTCGGCGACGGACAGCAGGACGCCCTGCTCCTCGTCCGGCAGGGGGGCCACGGTGACCTGCACCCACAGGGAGTGCCCGTCGGGATGCTTGAGCCGGCGGGTGCAGCGCAGTTTGGCCTGGCGGCCGCGCAGCATCTCGCGGTAGGCGTGCCAGGTGCGGGCGTCGGAGGCCAGGTCGACCAGGTCGGCGGCCACGCACCCGGTGAGGGTGTCCGCGCCGGTGCCGAGCAGGGTGCCGAAGGCGGTGTTGGCGCTGACCACCAGGCCGTCCCGGCCGACCACCGCCATCGCCAGCGGGGCGGCGGAGAAGGCCGACCGGAAGCGCGCCGGTGAGGCCGGTGCGGCGGAGGGCGCCGGTGGGGCGGACTCCGTACCTGATGGTGGCTCTACGTGACTCTCTGTGACGGCCGGCCGGATGAGGTCTGCCGCGGGCGTCGGCCCTTCGGACGTTCCGCTCACCGCTCACTCCCGCAGTGCACTCGGTCTTCGGATGGATCTCGTCGGGTTGGCCGGCCGGGTGGGGGATCGGCCGCCCGGGCCGTGTCCGTGCAGGAAAGCTCAGGAAAGTGTGCCGATCATAGAGGTTGGCCCCCGGGCCTTCCAGCCACTGTCCAGTGTCGCCGAAGCGGCGGCCGTTCTGACAGATCGTTTCTGCCCGCAGCTGGACGGGTTCTTCGGCCCTCCGACCAGTTGTGACGTTCCGTGAGCGTTTCGGGGGTGTCGTTTCCGACGGTCAGGGCGTCCTCTCACTCTTCTGGTGCAGACAAACAGGACGTAGTACTACAAATGCACACAGGCTGGGTGGCGGTGTCCCGCGAACCGCTCCCGGAGGTCCACGTGCCGCGTCAGCTCCCTCTCAGGGCTCTCACCCGTGAGGCCGTCGAGCGGTTGGGCCGAGTGGGTGCCCGGCCCCGACTGCGCAGCACCGCGGCCGTGTTCACCACCATGTCGGCGCTGGCCGCCACCTCGATCCTGACCGGCCCGTCGGTCGCCGAGCCGTTCGCCTCGTCACCGTGCGCCCTGCGGCGGACGACCGCCCACCACTCGGAGGGGCTGGACACCTGGAACGCGGCCTATCCGCGGCCGGCCCGCGCCCTGGACGCGGTGATGGTCTTCCTGTCCTTCCCGGACGCGGCCCCGCGCACCACCCCCGCCGAACTGGCCGCCGACCACTTCCCGGCCACCAGCCGCTTCTTCGCCCACGCCTCCTACGGCAAGTTCACCCTGCGCCCGCACCCGCAGCGGCGGTGGATCCGGATGCCCCGGCCCTCGACCTCGTACGCCATACGGCGGGACTGGAGCCCCGTCCACCGGGCCGCCTACCTGCGCGACGCGCTCGCCGCGGCCGACCCGTACGTCGACTTCTCGCGCTACGAGGTCGTCTACTTCGTCGCCGACCCGGACGCGCCCGGCGTGGACTCGGACGCCACGAAGGTGGTGAACCTGGACACCCCGCTGCAGGCGGACGGCACGGACATCCGGCGGGTCGTCACGGTGTTCGAGAAGCACCCGCCGGACCGGCTCGTGCTGGCCCACGAGACCGGGCACGTCTTCGACCTGCCCGACCTGTACCACCGGCCGGTGGACGGCAAGGGCGACTGGGACACCTACGTCGGCGACTGGGACCTGATGGGCAGCCAGTTCGGCCTGGCACCCGACCTGTTCGCCTGGCACAAGTGGAGACTGGGCTGGCTGGAACCCCGTCAGGTCGCCTGTGTACGGGGACCCGGCCCCACGCTGCTGACGCTGGAACCGCTGGGCGAGCGGCCCGGCGTCCCGGTCGTGGGCACCGCCGGGGCGCCGGCCTTCGGCCCGGGGCGCGGCCTCAAACTCGCGGTGGTGCGGACCGGCCCCGACAGTGTCCTCGCCTTCGAGGCGCGCGGGCCGGTGGGCGACGACGCAGCCGCCTGCCGGCCGGGCATCCTCGTCTACCGGGTGCGCGCCGGGGAGGACTCCGGCGGCGGACCGGTCCAGGTGATCGATGCCCACCCGCGCACCGAGGCGTGCTGGGAGAACTCCGTCTACCCGCCGCTCGCGGACGCGCCCGTCGCGCTCGGCGAGACCTTCACCGTGCCGGGCGACGGTGTCCGCGTGACGGTGGCGGGCCGGACGCCCTCGGGAGCGTGGACGGTGAGCATCACACCCCGCTGAGACACGACCGCGCGACAACGCGGAAGGCGGGGACGGTTCGCGTTACCGCGAACCGTCCCCGCCTTCGTCATGTGCGCCGCCAGGGACTCGAACCCCGGACCCGCTGATTAAGAGTCAGCTGCTCTAACCAACTGAGCTAGCGGCGCCTGCTGACGTCGTAGACCTTAGCATCCTGATCGGCGGGAGGAAAAATCGAAATCCGCACCGCCGCGCGGGCCGCCCCGACGGCCGCCCACAGCAGGATCTCCGGGCCCGGCAGCCAGGGACGACACGTGTCCGGGGCCACCAGCCAGCGGCCGTCGAGCCGGGTCCGGGAGCCGGTGGCGACCAGGGGCGGCGGCACGGTCACCGCGTCGCCGGTGCCGTGGCACAGCAGGGCCGGGATCGCGCCCGTGCGGGCGGACTCACCGTCCGGGGTGCCCCACTCCTCCCAGCGCATCAGGGACGGCAGCCGCTGCGCCGTGCCCGGCGCGGCGAACAGCAGCATCCGCCCCCGGTCCACCGCGACCGGCCCCGACCCCGGGCCCTCGCCCCACAGCCGGTCGACCATGCGGCGCCCGAACACCACGGGCGCGCTGACCACGTCGAAGACCGCGCCGCAGGGGAGCACGACCGGCGCCTCCGGCCGTTCCGCCCACAGCGACAGCGTGCTGCGGGGATGGGTTCCCGCCGACGCGAGCCAGGCGGCACCGTCCGGGGTGACCCCCGAGGTGTCGGAGCGGTCGGCGAACGACTCGACGCGTGTGCGGCTCATGCCGACAACATCTACCGGCAGTGAGCACACGGTTCCCGAGGGTTGCGGGAAACCGGGACAGGGGAGGGTGGAAGGGAGTATCTTGCCCGCCTGGCATATGCCATATGGGGATTGCCCGAGGGGTCGGACTCCCGGCGGCCCGGTAGGGGCAAACCCGCTGCGGGCTTTCCCGGTGCGGGTACGGGCTTGTGCGGCACGGGGGTTATCCCGGTACGGGTGCGGCGCCCGCAGTCCTGGGCTCACACGGGGTCGACGTGCCCCGTGCCCTCGACGGCGCCGCTCAGCAGATCCCGGCCGAACTCGACCATCCGCTTCGCGTAGTCCTCGGTCCACTCGGCCCGCTCGGCGATGTCCGCCGGGGTCAGCCGGTCGAAACGGCGGGGGTCCGCCAGCTGCGCCGCGGCGATCGCCTGGAACTCGACCGCGCGGTCGGTCGCCGCGCGGAAGGCGTGTGTCAGCTCCGTCGCCCGGGTCAGCAGCGCCCGCGGGTCGTCGATCGACTCCAGGTCGAAGAAGTGCTCCGGGTCGTCGGCCACCTGGGTGGGCTCGAAGAGCAGGGGCGCGGGGCGTAGCCGCGGTTCGTTCCGACGCGGCGTGGGCTCCGCCATGTCTTCTCCTCCTCGTGTGTTGCCGGTGGCCCGTCTGCGGAGCGGACCACCGTCCATTGTCCCGCGTCCGCGCAAGGGCACCCGGGACGCTCCGGCACTCTCAAGCCCGCGGGCCCCCGGAATTGTTCCCCGGCCGGGGTCAGGGCCGCCACACCACCCGGTGCTCCGCCAGCCTGGCCAGCACGGAGTGGTTGGCCTCCCAGCCGTCCGGGAACTTCACGACCGTGCCCAGCTGCACCGGCTCGGTCGACGGATAGTCGTCCAGCAGCTCGCTCACCCCGGCCCGGCACACCACGATGCACGCGTGCCGGTGGCGGGAGGCCAGGACACACAGCCGGCCCGTCTCCAGGTGGAAGGCGGTGGCGTCGGGGCGGCCGGAGAGGGGATGCAGGACGACCGTGACGTCGTACTCGCGGCCCTGGAGGCGGTTGGCGGTGTCCACGGTGACGTCGGCGACACCGAGTTCGGCCAGGGCCGCCCGGACCGCCGCGGCCTGGTCCCGGTGCGCGGTGCCGACCGCGATCCGGCCTGCGGTCAGGGGAGCGGGGTCGGTGGAGCGTTCCGAGGTGGCCGCGCCACCCCTCTCCAGCAGGCGCCGTACGACCGTCGCCACCGCCCGGACCGCCTCCGGGTCGGTCCGCGGGGTGTGCCGCGCGGGCAGTTCCAGCAGGCCCCAGCCCGCCTCGGCGGCCTCGTCGATCACGCGGTCGGGGCCGGAGCCGTCCGAGGGGACGGCGAAGGCGAGCCGCCGGTCGTCGTGGGAGGTGCCGCTGCGGAACGGCGTGTACGGGTAGAAGGCGTCCGAGACCAGGGGCGCCGCCGACGCGGGCAGGCGCCAGGACACCGGCAGCCGGTGCTGCGGCAGCTCGGGGTTGTGCGCCAGCAGGGTGGTCACGGCGGAGGCCGAGGGGTCGTACGACAGGCCCGCCCACTGCTCGGCGCCGACGATCGAGAACGGGTCCAGCTGGCCCGGGTCGCCCACGAACAGGGCGTGTTCGAACAGACCGGCGACGGCGAGCAGGGCGTCCGAGCGCATCTGGTACGCCTCGTCGACGATCGCGTGCCGCCACGGCTCGTCGACCTTGACGTGCGCCCACTTCGCGGCCGTGGAGACGACAACCGGGAGCCCGGCGAGGTCGGCCGCCTTGGCCGAGGCACGGACCGCGGGCAGCGTGTCGAGCACCTTGTCGTAGGCGTCGGCGTCGCTGCTGTGCAGGCGGCCCACCGGCAGGTCGGGACTCTTCTCGGCGAGGCGGACGACCAGGTCGTCGACCTGGGCGTTGGTCTGGGCGACGACCATCAACGGGCGCCCCGCCTCGGCGAGTTCCAGAGCGGCGCGCACCACGAGCGTGGACTTCCCGGCGCCCGGCGGGGAGTCCACCACCACGCCCCGGTGGGCGCCGTGCAGGGTGTCGCGGAGGATCGCGTCGGTGGCCCGGCCGGCCTCCGTCCCGGGATCGAAAGCGGTCCGGGCGGTCACAGGACGTCCTCCGGGGTCGGCGGGTCGGCGGGTTCCGGTACGGCCGCGGCCTCGCCCGGCGGGCCGCCGTGCGTCCACGGGGTCTGCTCCGGGTCGGGCAGCTTCGCCCCGCCGCGCTGCTCGTGCTCGAAGAGCGTGAAGCAGACCGGGTCGCCCTTCTCGGGCACCGACCCCGTCTCGGGCTCCTTGCCGCGGCCCATCTTGTCGACGATCCGCAGCACCAGGAGGACCGTGTCGTCGGCCCGCTCCCCGGGACCGCCGGGTCCTTCCCCGGTGCCCTCCGCGGGCTCCAGGCCGACGAACTCGGCCGCCTGCGGCTTGCCGCCCAGCGAGCGGAACACCTTGGCGCGCTCGGCGAGGTGCGGCCGGTCCTGCGTGCGCACGGTCACCAGCGGGCGCGGGCTGGGCCGCTTGCTCTCGCTGTACGCCATGACGACATCGGTGACCTCCCCCGCGAACGCCTCCCCGGCCAGCCGCCGCCCGGCCATCACCAGCGGATCGTCCAGCGCCTCCTGGGCCTCCAGTCGGGCCTGCTCGCGCTCGCGCGTGGCCAGCTTGTTCGCCGCGGTGACCGCGTCGTCGCGGCGCGGCTGCGGCGGCTCCCCGGCGACGACCCGGTCGCGGTGGCCGGTGAACGACCAGCGGTCGCGCGTCCACCGCTCCTCGACGTGCGCCCCCTGCGGCAGCTCCCGCAGCAGGTCGAGGCCGTGCCAGACCGCGTCCCAGGTGGGCCGGGTACGGCTTTCGACCAGGTCGCGGATCGCGCGCTCGGCGGCGGTCAGCGCGCCGAACCGGTCGTCCGCCTCCAGACCGTCCTCGGCGGCGGCCAGCGCGGTGCGGGCACGGTCGTAGCGCTCGATGGCGGGGGCGAGCAGCCTGTTGTCGAACGCCGGGTCGGTGGCGGGCCCCGCGGGCGGGCACAGCAACTGGCCCCGCGCGTCCCGGGCCAGCTCGGCCTCGCGGGCGGCCTCCGCGCCCGACCGTCCCTCCGGCGGGTCGATCCAGGCGAGCAGCGCGCCCAGGTGCTGGTCCTCCAGCGTGGACTGGCCCGTCGCCCAGTGCCGCGACAGCAGGTCCGTCATGGCCACGAGCAGCGAAGAGCCGGGCACCCGGGCCCGCTCCCCGAAGTGGGTCAGCCACCGGCCCAGCAACGGCACGCGGGGCGGCGCGGGATGCGGCGCCTCCGGGTCCTCGTCCGCCGTACGCCGGAAGCGCGTGGAGCGTCCGAGCAGGCGGACCAGCTCGATGCCCGCGCGGCTCGGAAGAATCAACTGGGGTGCGTCCGCGCAGAGTTCGACCTCGACCTTGACCCTCTTGCCGGTCTCCGGATCCGTCTCGCTGCGCTCGGCGGCCTCGACGACACCGGCGTAGGCGTCGACATGGGGCAGGACGACGTCGGCCAGCTCGGCCAGGAACGCGAACCGCAGGTCGCGGTCGCGCGGCTGCGGTACGACCAGCAGGTGCGGCGCGTCCCGGTCGGTGCCGACCAGCGCGCCCAGCGGGGCGCCCGCCTCACCGGCGGTGATGAGCGGCACGAGGACCAGGGGCCGGTCGGACAGACGGCGGTGCCGGACGGTGGCGGCGGGCTGGGCGCGGCCCGTGCTGACGGCCTCGAGACGGGCCAGGGTGGAGATCAGCGACATCCGGCGGCCTCCTTGCCGAGCACGGCCGACTGGTCCGCACGCGCGCGGTGACCGCCGACTCCGCAGTCCGCGAGGGGCTGTGGCCCGCCGAGGGCCTCCGCCCGGAGCCTGGCCGCCCGGCGCAGGGCGGCCACCGCCGGATCGTCCGGGTCGCCCGCCTCGCCGCGGGCCGCCGCCAGGACGTCCTCGACGGTGGTCAGGCCGCCCAGTTCCGCGCGGACCGGACGGCCGAGCGTGGTGACCGCGCCGGCCGCGCGGGAGCGCTCGCGGCAGTGGAAGGCGAGCTCGCACGCGGACAGGCACTCGGGCGCGTAGGTGGCCGGGACCGACTCGACGGCCGCGGTCAGTTCGGCGGCGGGCAGGCCGGGGGCGAAGCAGGTGCCCTCGGGGAGCAGGTCGGCGATGTCCTGGATGCGGGTGAGGCGGGCCAGCTGCCGGCCGGTGACCGCGCGCTGCTTGCGCACGTCGACGGCGGACGCGGTGGCCAGGTTGGAGAAGTCCTTGGGGCAGACCAGCAGGACGCGATGGCGCACGCGCGGGGCGACGCCTTCCCCCGCCTCCTCGCCGCCGGCGGGTCCGGCCGGTGCCGCGCCGAGGCGGGCGGCGGCCTCCTCCAGCGCGAGCACGTACACCGCGGCCTGCCGGGCGGCCGCGCCGACCTTCGAGGGGTCCGCCGACCCGTCCAGCATCGGGAAGGACTTGATCTCCACGACCGTCCAGCTGCCGTCCGGGTGCACCACCACCGCGTCCGGTTCGAGGAAGGCGGGGGAGCCGGCCACGTCGAGGGCGAGCATCGGGTGGTCGAGCAGGGTCCAGCCGCCGGACCGGGTCGCCTCGCGCAGCGCCAGCGCCGTACGCGCGCTGCGGCCCTCGGGGCCGATCGCGGCGAGGTCGGGCACCTCCGCCTCCACCGGGGGCGGCGCGCCCGGGTCGAGCCGCTCGTGCACCAGCCGCAGCAGCTCGGCGCCGCCGTCCGCCTTGACCCGTGCCTCGAAGGCGTTGCCCCGGGTGAGGGCGAACTGCGACTGTCCGAAGGCGGACGGCGAACCGAGCGCGCTGGCCAGATCCGCCTTGTCGACCCCGGCGCCGTCGAGGATGGCGCGCCGGTTGCAGCCCGGGTTCGCCGCCAGGGCCGCGAGGGCGCGGGCGTCCAGCGCCTTGGCCGGTACGTCGGGACCGCGCAGGTCAGCGAGCCGCTGCCGGAGCCTCGTCCCCCGCGTCCGTGGGAGAGGGACCCGGCTCGGCTCCGGAACCGATCCGTGACTCGCGCTGCCGTGGAATTCGCTCACTCGCGGAAGTCTGGCATCCGGCACTGACAATCGGGGCCACCGTGTCGTGTGAGCTCGCCGCGACCAGTGAGCCGCCGGTCTCGAACCGCGTCCTGACCCGGGCGGCGCCCCGCAGCACGTACGGCGCGAGCAGCAGGCCGACCCCCATGGCCGCCGCGCCCGCGACCGCGTCGAGGAAGTAGTGGTTCGCGGTGCCCATCACCACGACCGTGGTCAGCAGCGGGTAGGCGACGCCCAGGACCTTCGTGGTACGTGTCCCGCCGTAGCGCCACAGCATGACCCCGCACCACAGGGCCCAGCCCACGTGCAGGCTGGGCATGGCCGCGTACTGGTTCGTCATGCCGCCCATGCCGCGCGGCGCGCTGGCCTCGCCGCCCCACCAGCCGTACGAGCTGTACTGGGCCATCGTGTCGACGAACCCGTGGCCCGCGGAGAGCAGACGCGGCGGGCAGGTCGGCAGCAGCGTGAAGCCGATCAGGCCGATGAACGTCGACGTCATCAGCCAGGTGCGGGCCGTGCGGTAGTGCGCGGCACGCGAGCGGAACAGCCAGACCAGGATCGCGGGCGTGACGAGGTAGTGCAGCGAGGCGTACCAGAAGTCGGCCGGCACGCCGAGCCAGCTCTCCCGCGTGAACAGGCGGTTGAGCGGGTGCTCGGCGTTGAGGTGCAGGACCTTCTCGACCCGCAGGATGGTCAGCCCGTGGTCGACGGCACTGGTCACGTCCCCGCGCGCGAGGAGCCGGCCGGCCGAGTAGCAGGCGTAGACGAGGACGATCAGCGGCAGTTCGGTCCACCAGCGCAGGGGGGGTCGTGGGCCTGCCTCGATGCCCGGTGTCTCGGTCTGCGGCATCCGATCGCCCTCCCCCTTCGTCCCTGCGGCCTCCGGTAGTCCGGCCGTGCCACTTTACGGCGCATGTGCCCGCCCCTGACGGGGCACCCCCGTGTGATTCCCCACGGGTGCCCCGGCCCTCGAAGACGCAGGGATCGGCCGCCGGGTTGCCCCGGCCAAGGGTGCGCGATGATGGAGGCGTCCCGTCTGTCCTTCCTCGAAAGGTCCCTCTCGCATGGCACCGCGCATCCTGCTGGCCCGGCACGGACAGACGCAGTGGTCGCTGTCCGGCAAGCACACCGGCAGGACCGACGTGCCCCTTCTGGAGGAGGGACGCCAGGGTGCCAAGCTGCTCGGCGAGCGGCTGCACCGGGCGCCGTTCGAGGGCCTGGCCGGCGCCGAGGTGCGTACCAGCCCGCTGGCACGCGCGCGGGAGACCTGCGAACTCGCCGGGTTCGGTGAGCGCGCGCGCCCGTGGGACACGCTGATGGAGTGGGACTACGGCGCGTACGAGGGCATGACCCCCGCGGACATCCAGGATGTCCGTCCCGGCTGGCTGATCTGGCGGGACGGCGTCCCGCGGGGCGAGTCGCTCGCCGAGGTGACCGCGCGGGCCGACGAGGTGGTCGCGTGGGCGCGGGAGGCCGACCGGGACGTGCTGGTGTTCGCCCACGGCCACATACTCCGGTCCATCGGCGCCCGCTGGCTGGGCCTGCCGATCGACTTCGCCGCACGCATCCGACTCAACCCGACGTCCCTGTCCGTCCTGGGCTGGGCCTACGGCGAACCGGCGATCGAAAGCTGGAACGACCTGGGGCACCTGGCGGGGTAGCACGCGCGTCGGTCGGGCGGGGGCGAGGGGGCGCGCCCGCCGGGGTGACCGGCCGGTCACCGAATCTCCGCCGTCCGCGGTGACGCCACGCGTGGGGACGACGTGCTCTGCCGGTCGGCCCGCCGGTCGCGGGCCGGTCGCGGGGGCGCGACCGGGTGGCCCGCTTGCCCGGGTAGCCCGCCCGCCGGGTGGTCCGACCCTCGTGAGAGCCCCGGCCCCGTTTCACGCCGTGCGTGGGGATGACGCGTGGCGTTCCAGGAAACCTGACACCCCCGATGCCCGGCGGTGCGGGCGCAGGACGCGTGCGGTGCCCGCCAGCATCGCCTGGATGCGGGAGGACTGCACCTCGCCCAGCAGGTCCAGGACGCGCATGCCCGCCGCCGCGGACTCGTCGGGGCGGCCGCCCCGGGCCAGGTCGTCCGCCAGTTCCGCGGTGTACAGCGCGATGTTGCGGGTGAAGTGCGGGTCCTGGAGATGGGCCGCGCGGCGCGCGTGCCGGGCCGCTCGCTGCCAGTCGCCGAGGGTCGACCAGCACTGGGCCTCCAGTGCCTCCAGTTCGGCCTCGCCGAAGAAGCTCATCCACTCGGGGTCGGCCTCCGAGGAGCCCCGCTCGAAGTACGCCTGCGCGCGGGCGAGGGCCTGCTCGCAGCCGGCGCGGTCGGCGAGCCCGGCCCAGCCTCCCGCCTCCCGCAGCGCGAGCAGCGACATCAGACGCGGGGAGCCCAGCGAGCGGGCGACGCGCTGGGCGGCCTGGGCCGCGCGCACCGCCTCCCGCGGCCGGCCCGCGTCGCGGGCGAGGAACGCCGTGTTGCAGAAGGCGTGCGCCTCCAGGGCGTCGTCGTCGGTCATCCGGGCGGTCGCGAGCGCCTCCGCGTAGTGCGAGCGGGCGTCGTCGAACCGGCCCGAGTCGTGGGCCAGCCAGCCCACCGAGATGGCGAGTTCACCGGCGCCGGAGTGGAGCCGGTCGGCGGTCGACTGCCGGGTGGCGCCCGCGTCGAGCAGCGCGTACGCGGCGCGCAGCGGGGCCGCCGCGCGCCGGTAGAGGCCGTCCGCGCCGTGCCGGTCGTCGAGCAGCCGGATCCGGCGGACGGCTTCCTCGAGGGCTTGGGTCTCGCTCGCCCCGACCCGGCGGAGGGGGCGTCCCGCGGCGGCGGCCTCGTGGGCGGGCCCGAGGGGGCCCAGTGAGGCGGCGGCCACCGTGGCGCCCCCGCCGGTCATGAATGCGCGACGCAGCACGTCGCTCTCCTCGTGGATCTCGTGACGCTCGTGGATCTGGTACGGGTCGTAGGGCTGGTACGGGTCCTGCGGGTCCCGCGCGCCCCGGGGGGCCGGCGGGTTCCCCGTCTCATACGGCTCACGGGCCCCCCGCGTCTCATCGGTGACGGACGCCGGGGGTGCCGCGGGCGCGGCGGGCGGGCCCTCGGCGGCGCGTCCCCGGCGCCCGCGGACGGACGAGCGGGGGGCGAAGCCCAGGTCGGCGAGCGTGCGGCCGGGAAACATGTGCAGGAACACCCGTTCGTACGCGTAGTTGGGGCAGCGGATCTCG
The DNA here is from genome assembly GCF_040605435.1 of Streptomyces sp. NPDC005574. NCBI lineage: Bacteria > Bacillati > Actinomycetota > Actinomycetes > Kitasatosporales > Streptomycetaceae > Streptomyces > Streptomyces sp. NPDC005574. Next base: position 124,945 of record NZ_JBEXCW010000012.1, on the reverse strand, counting down.
CCGGCCTCGACGCGGCCGACGTAGCGCGCGTCGCAACTGACCCCCTCGCCGATCTCGCGGGCGGCCCGTCGTACCGCCGCGGCGAACTCGCCCGGGGAGCGCTGGCCGCGCAACTGCCGGAAGACGAGGTTCGGCCGCGGTGGGATGGGGGAGTGGGACGAGGTCACCATGGACGACGTCATGGCCGGGTCCTCTCGTGCGAACCGTCGAACCATGCCGGATCCCGGGCGAGTTGTCCGTGTGTCTCCCGATGTCCGGCGCGCAAAACGTACCCGCTGTGCCGGACCCGCCACGCAGGGTTTAGCTACAAAAGGGATATCTCATCCACGATCCGCCATGAACTGCCATCCTTTGCGGCGGACTTCCGCCGTAGCCGTTGACGCGCCGACGCGTTGAACCCGGTGGGCCGGGAGCCACCCGACTCGCGGTCCGCTCGTCCGAGGAGGGGTTGCGTGGTGGAGACCGGGATGGAGACCCGTCAGAACTTCGATTCCCGTCCGTGGCCCGCCGCGCCCTCGGGTGCGGCCGCCGCGTGCGATCTCGTCACCGTGCCGACGCGCCAGGGGCTGGAGGCGGTCGACATCCTGCGGCGCGGGGCGGGCGACGCGGTGGGGCCCGTCCTGCACGACGGCGGATGCGACACGCTGGGCTTCCTGGTGCCGCCGGGCACCGCGGCCGCCTGGGACGTGCCGGGCAGCACCTGCACCGAGACCGACGGGCGCGGGCTCAGCCTCAACCCCCGGCCCCCCGTCGAGGGCTCGGCCTGGCTGCTGCCGCCCGGTGAGGCGGACCTCGCGACCGATCCGGCGGTGCTGCGCGCGGCGCTCGGCGAGGCCGCGCGGCTGATCGCGGCGGCGGACAACTGTCGGTGACCCCGCCCGAGCCCGCTGGGCCGACCTCCGCCCGCCCCCTGATAATGGCCCCATGGGAAAGTCCAGGAACCCCCGGCGCGGAGGTGGGGCCGCCGAAGCCGTCGTCGAGGCCGTCGACGGCGGGCTCGCCGAGCTCATACCCGACCGCGACCGGGCGCGGGCCTGGACGCTGCTGATCGACGGGGCACCGCAGTCCCACGTGGACCTGGCCGACCCGGCGTACCTCTCCTTCGAGTACCAGCGCCGCCTCGGGCACGTCATCGACCTCGTCGCGCCGCCCGGAAAGCCGGTGCACGCCGTGCATCTCGGCGGCGGCGCGCTCACCCTGGCCCGTTATGTCGCCGCCACCCGCCCCCGCTCCACCCAGCAGGTCGTCGAGCGGGACGCGCCCCTGGTGCAACTGGTGCGCCGGGAGCTGCCGTTGGACCCGAACGCGCGGATCAGGGTGCGGTCCGCCGACGCCCGTGAGGGACTCGCCAAGGTGCCCGACGGATGGGCCGACCTCGTCATCGCCGACGTGTTCAGCGGCACCCGCACCCCGGCCCACCTGACCTCCACGGAGTTCCTCGACGAGGTCCGCCGTGCCCTGAAGCCCGGTGGAAGCTACGCCGCGAACCTCGCCGACGGGCCGCCGCTGGCGCACCTGCGCGGCCAGGTCGCCACCGCGGCCGCCCGGTTCGCCGAACTCGCCCTGGTCGCCGACCCGACCGTGCTGCGCGGCAAGCGCTTCGGCAACGCCGTCCTGGTCGCCTGCGACCAGCCGCTGCCGGTCGCCGAACTCACCCGCCGGGCCGCCTCCGACCCCCACCCCGCCCGGGTCGAACACGGCTCCGCGCTGCGGGACTTCACCGGCGGGGCGGTGGCGGTCACGGACGCGGCGGCGGTGGCCTCCCCGGCCCCGCCGCCGTCCGTGTTCAGGTGACGGCGGCCACCGGCGGCCCCGCGGGCTCCGGCCGGGTTGCTCAGTAGGTGCCGATCTCCACTCGCGGCGGCCCGTCGTGCCAGGTGCAGAACACCGACACCCGGTCCGCGCCCGAGGCGAACTCCACCCTGATCCACGACTCCGTCTTCCACACCTGCATCGACCAGCCCGCGCCCGGCGTGGCCGACACCAGGGTCGCGGACGTCTCGCCGAGGTCGAAGACCGCGCGCCCACCGTCGGTGTCGTAGCCCTTGACCCGGCCCGACGCCGTCGCGGAGCCGGCGGGGGCGCCGGTGCTCGCGGAGCCGCCCGGCGTCGGGGTGGACTGCGCGGCGGTCCTGCCGGGCCGGTGCGACGGGCTCTTCGACGCGTCCTTCGCGGAACTCCGCGACGGAGCGGGCCGGTCGGTGGAGGAGGCCAGCGGTCTCGACTCCTGGGTGGTGGCGTCGGCCGCCGCGATCGGCAGGGCGCGCGGCGGGTCGTAGGCCGTGCCCGCCATGACCGTGTGGACGCCCCACCACGACAGCGTGACCGCCGCGCCCGTGGCGAGCGACCAAGCCAGTACGTGTACGAGTCCTCTGCGCATCGCGGCCATACTGCCTCACCCGCACCACGGGTGCCCACCGGTTGTCCACGGATGCGGAGTTGTCCACAGGCCCCGGCCGGGCCCCCGCGCATGGCGTACGGTGCGGCGCATGGCAAGTGTGCTCGTGGTCGAGGACGACCAGTTCGTGCGCTCGGCGCTCATCCGGCACCTGACCGACGCCGCACACACCGTGCGCAGCGTCGGTACGGCGCTGGAGGCGCTGCGCGAGGTCGCCCAGCTCCGTTTCGACGTGGTCATCCTGGACCTCGGACTGCCCGATCTCGACGGCTCCGAGGCCCTGAAGATGCTGCGCGGGATCACCGACGTCCCGGTGATCATCGCCACCGCGCGGGACGACGAGACGGAGATCGTCCGCCTGCTCAACGCCGGAGCGGACGACTACCTCACCAAGCCGTTCTCCGTCGAGCACCTGTCGGCCCGGATGGCGGCGGTCCTTCGGCGGTCGCGCGCCGCCGGGGAGGCCGCGCCGTCCACCGTGATCCGGGTCGGCGGCCTGAGCGTCGACCCGCTGCGCCGCCAGGCCGAACTGGACGGCGCGCGACTGGACCTGACCCGCCGCGAGTTCGACCTGCTCGCCTTCCTGGCCGGCCGCCCCGGTGTCGTCGTCCCGCGCAGGGAACTGCTCGCCGAGGTGTGGCAGCAGTCCTACGGCGACGACCAGACCATAGACGTCCATCTCTCCTGGCTGCGGCGGAAGCTGGGCGAGACGGCCGCGGCGCCGCGCTACCTGCACACCCTCCGCGGGGTCGGCGTGAAGCTGGAGCCGCCCGGGGCGGAGCCGTCGCGATGAGATGGGCACTGGTCAAGGTCTGCCTCGCGGTCACCACGATGGTCGTGGTCGCCTTCGCGGTGCCGCTCGGGCTCGTCATCAAGGAGATGGCCCGGGACCGCGCGTTCTCCAACGCCGAGCGGCAGGCCGCCGCCGTCGCCCCCGCACTGTCCATCACCACCGACCGCGACCAGCTGGAGCGGGTCGTGGCCTCGGCGGGCTCGGACGCCGGGATGGCCGTGCACATACCGGCGGGCGGCACGTCGGCCGCCGTGGACATCGGCCGGCGGCGTGCAGCCGGCAAGGACATCGCCACCGTGCGCCGACTGGGCCGCGCCTCCACCAGCGAGGTCCCGGGCGGTTCCACGCTGCTCCAGCCGGTCGCGCTGAGCTCCGGCGAGATCGCCGTCGTCGAGGTCTACGTCCCCGAGGCGGAGGTCAGCAACGGCGTCGGCACGGCCTGGGCGGTGCTCGCCGCCGTCGGGGCCGCGCTCGTCGTCGGCTCGGTCGCGGTCGCCGACCGGCTGGGCGTACGGATGGTGCAGCCGGCGCAGCGGCTCGTGGAGAGCGCGCACGAACTGGGGGAGGGGCAACTGGGCGCCCGGGTGCCCGAGGAGGGCCCGACCGAACTGCGGCTGGCGGCCGTCGCGTTCAACTCCATGGCCGACCAGGTCGTACAACTGCTGGCGAACGAGAGGGAGCTGGCGGCGGATCTGTCCCACCGGCTGCGCACCCCGCTGACCGTGCTGCGGCTGAACGCGGCCTCGCTCGGGCAGGGTCCGGCCGCCGACCAGACGCGGTCGGCGGTGGCGCAGCTGGAGCGCGAGGTCGACACCATCATCCGTACGGCCCGGGAGGCCAAGCCGCAGACCGCGGCCGCCGGTCCGGGCGCCGGCTGCGACGCGGCCGAGGTGGTCCGGGAGCGGATGGGTTTCTGGTCGGCGCTCGCCGAGGACGAGGGACGCAAGTGGCGGGTGGCCGGGGCGGACCGGCCGGTGCGCATCCCCGTGGCCCGCGCCGACCTGGCCGCCGGGCTCGACGCGCTGCTCGGCAACGTCTTCCGGCACACCCCGGAGGGCACGGCCTTCGCGGTGGACGTGCACAACGGGGAGGACGCGGTGATCGTCCTGGTGTCGGACGCCGGTCCCGGTATCCGCGACCCCGAGGCGGCCATGGCGCGCGGACGGGGCTCCGGCAGCGACGGCTCGACCGGGCTCGGCCTCGACATCGTGCGCCGGCTCGCCGAGGCGACCGGCGGGGACGTGCGGATCGGGTCCTCGGTGCTCGGCGGCACCGAGGTGCGGATCTGGATCCAGCTGGACGGCCGGGAGCCGGAGCGGCGGGGTCACCGCGTGCGGCGCCGCCGGCGCGGCAGATTGGTCTCTACCTTTAACCGTCCCCGATCCCTTCCTTAAGCGCAGCCTAAGATCCCCGGGTGCCGCCCGGATCGGGTCTTTTGCCCGGTTTCCGCTCGCTAGCGTGCTGCCCGCACCCCACCCCCCGGACGGTCCCCGTCCGCCCGGGACCCCGTGAACAGCGAAGGCAGGCACCCGATGAGCACGCACCGGCGCAGGATCAGTGGCAGGAACAAGGCGATAGGCGGCGTCGTCGCCGCGGCCGTGGTGGGCGGCGGCGCGCTCCTGCTGACCGGTACCGCGCAGGCCGCCGGCGTCGGCGCCGCCTACACCAGGACCAGCGACTGGTCGACCGGCTACACCGGCCAGTACGTCGTCACGAACAACAGCGGCGGGGCGGAGAGCACCTGGACCCTGGAGTTCGACCTGCCCGCCGGCGCGAAGCTCAGCTCCCTGTGGAACGGCGAGTCGAGTGTCAGCGGGCAGCACGTCACCGTGAAGCCGCCCAAGTGGGACACCGACGGGCTGGCCGCCGGCGAGGCCGTCACCGTCGGCTTCGTCGTCAACGGCACCGGGGACCCGGCCGGCTGTCTCATCGGCGGCGTGAAGTGCTCCGCCGACGACGGGGCCACGCCCGAGCCGAGCGGCCGCCCGACGAAGACCGCCACCCCGACGGCGACCCCCACCGCGCCCGCCACCCCGACCCCCACGCGGACCACCGGCCCGACCGCCACCCCCACCGCGTCCCCGTCGCAGACCACCGGCACCGGCACCCCGGCCGCCGCCGGCTTCGCACCGTACGTCGACACCTCTCTCTACCCGGCCTTCGACCTGCTCGCGAACGCCGAGGCCACCGGGGTGAAGAACTACAACCTCGCCTTCGTCACCGACGGCGGCGGCTGCACCCCGAAGTGGGGCGGCGTCACCGACCTCGCGAGCGACGGTGTGGCCGCGCAGATCGGGGCGCTGCGCGCCAAGGGCGGCGACGTGCGGGTGTCCTTCGGCGGCGCGTCCGGCTCGGAACTGGCGACGACCTGTTCGTCGGCGGACGCACTGGCGGCGGCGTACGGCAAGGCGGTGGACGCCTTCAAGCTCACCAAGGTCGACTTCGACGTCGAGGGCGGCGCGTTGCCCGACGCGGCCGCGAACACCCGCCGGGCGCAGGCCGTCGCCAAGCTCCAGCAGCAGCACCCGGGCCTGGACGTGTCCTTCACCCTGCCGGTGATGCCGGAGGGGCTCACCCAGGACGGGGTGAGCCTGCTGAGCAACGCCAAGGCGAACGGCGTGAAGATCGACGCGGTCAACATCATGGCGATGGACTACGGCCCCGCGTACAGCGGTGACATGGGCGACTACGCCGTGCAGGCCGCCACCGCCACGCAGGCCCAGGTGAAGAGCGTGCTGGGGCTGTCCGACAGCGCAGCCTGGCGGGCGGTCGCCGTCACTCCCATGATCGGCGTCAACGACGTGGCCACGGAGACCTTCAAGGTCGACGACGCCGCGCAGCTCGTCACCTTCGCGAAGAGCAAGGGGATCGGCTGGCTGTCGATGTGGTCCGCGACCCGGGACAAGCAGTGCCCGGGCGGCGCGAAGAACTCCGCGGACGCCACCTGCAGCTCGGTCGTCCAGGACACGAACGCCTTCTCCAAGGCGTTCGCGGCCTTCAAGTAACCCGGCGCCACCCAGCACCACCCAGCACCACCCAGCACCACCCGGCACCGCGTCGGCGCCACCCGGCACCGCGTAGGCGCCAGGTCGGCGCCACCCGGCACCGCGTAGGCGCCACCCGGCACCGCGTCGGCGCCACCCGGCACCGCGTAGGCGCCAGGTCGGCGCCAATCGGTACCACGCCGGCCCCGCAGCACGCCGGCACCACCCCGACGGCGGCCCGCCGGAGGGCCGGGGAGAGCCCCTTCCCGGCCCTCAGGCGGTCCGATCGCCGCCCCGTTCACCCTCGGGCCCGCCAGGACGCCCCCCACCGTCTCCGGCGGGCCTGAGGGCCTCCACCGCCCCCAATGGTCGGATCTCCGGGTCCTCCCGGGGCCGGGCCGTCTCCGCCGCCCGTCGGCGGGCCGGAGCCGCCCCCCTCGTCGCGCACCGCCCCGCACCGCCTTCCGGCGGCCCACGGCCGCCTCCGCGAGGCTCCGGCGGACGGGTCGGGGCCGCTCCCGGCAGGCCGGGTTTTCGAGCCGCTCCGGAGGTGCCGTTAAACTCTCCGTTCACCGCTTCCGTGCACGTCAGCGACGCGCAAGGCGCACCGCCACCCGGCCGTGCGCCTTCTGTCTTTGCCAGGACCGGAACGGTGATGTCGATTACGTTTCGACAACTGGAGGCATGACCTCTTGACGCATGACGGACATACGAGTGTTATTGCGCCACCGTGTTCGGTCACGTTGGTTTCTGGTCGGTTACGACGACTGCAAGCGCGACGCATCCGACCGAACCCTGTTTCGTCAGGAGCCGTTCATGTCCGATCTCTCCCCCTCCGGCCTCTCCGGCCTGTCCCGTCTCGCCCCCAGCCGCCGCAGTCTGCTGCGCGGCATCGGCGGCGCGGCGGTCCTCGGCGCCGGCATACCCCTGCTGAGCGCCTGTGGCGACAGCGGCTCGGCCAGCGACCCGAAGACCGTCTCCCTCGGGTCCAACTCCTCCGACGCGGTGCCGAAGAAGGCGTTCGCCGAGATCTACGCGGCCTTCACGAAGCAGTCCGGCATCAAGGTCGATGTGAACACGAAGGACCACAACACCTTCCAGGAGCAGATCAACTCCTACCTCCAGGGCACACCGGACGACGTCTTCACGTGGTTCGCCGGCTACCGGATGCAGTTCTTCGCGGCCAAGAAGCTCGCCACCCCCATCGACGACGTGTGGGCGAAGATCGGTGACAACTTCCCCGACGCGATGAAGCAGCTCAGCAAGGGCGAGGACGGCAAGTACTACTTCGTGCCGCTGTACACGTACCCGTGGGCGGTCTTCTACCGCAAGAGCGTCTTCAAGCAGCACGGTTACACCGTCCCCACCACCTGGGACCAGCTGGTCGCCCTGTCGAAGCAGATGAAGAAGGACGGCCTCGTGCCGATCGCCTTCGGCGACAAGGACGCCTGGCCGGCGATGGGCACCTTCGACCAGATCAACTTCCGCCTCAACGGCTACGACTTCCACAAGTCCCTGATGGCGGGCAAGGAGTCGTGGACCGACGCCAAGGTGAAGGCGGTCTTCGACCACTGGGCCGAGCTCCTCCCGTACCACCAGGACGGCTTCATGGGCCGCACCTGGCAGGACGCGGCGCAGACGCTGGTGTCGAAGAAGGCCGGCATGTACGTGCTGGGCACCTTCGTGGCGCAGCAGTTCACCAACAAGGCCGACGTGGACGACCTTGACTTCTTCGCCTTCCCGGAGATGAACTCCGCCTACGGCCAGGACACCGTCGAGGCGCCCACCGACGGCTTCATGCTCAGCAAGAGCCCGAAGAACAAGTCGGGTTCGGCGAAGCTCCTGGAGTACCTGGGCACCCCGGAGGCCGAGGCCGTCTACCTGAAGGCCGACTCCAGTGTGGTCGCCGCCTCCAGCAAGGCCGACACGTCCTCCTACACGGCGCTGCAGAAGAAGGCGTACACCATGATCAGTGAGGCGAAGAGCCTCACCCAGTTCATGGACCGCGACAGCCGTCCGGACTTCACCTCGACGGTGATGCAGCCCTCCCTGCAGAAGTTCCTCCAGAACCCCAAGGACGTCGACAGCCTGCTCGCGTCCATCGAGCGCCAGAAGAAGACGATCTTCGCTTCCTCATGACCACCGACATCCCCACGCAGAAGTCCCCGGAGGCGGCCGAGGTGCCGCCTCCGGGCACCGCCATCAAGAAGAAGCGTGTTCCGCGCGGGCACCGACGCCTGCTCACCCGCCGGGACCGCATCACGCTCGGCCTGATGGCCGGCGTGCCGACGATCCTGCACGTGGCGCTCGTCTGGCTGACCGCCCTCGCCTCGATCGCCCTCGCCTTCACGACCTGGGACGGCATCGGCTTCGACTCCATCAAGTGGGTCGGGCTGGACAACTTCCGGGACCTGTTCAGCAACAACCCGCAGTTCTGGCCGGCGCTGCAGCACAACGTCATCTGGTTCGTCGTGCTGATCGTGATCCCGACGCCGTTCGGTCTGTTCCTGGCCGTGCAGCTGGACAAGAAGATCCGGTTCAGCCGGGTCTACCAGACCGCCTTCTTCCTGCCGGTCGTGGTGTCGCTGGCGGTCACCGGGTTCGTCTGGCAGCTGATCTACAACCCCGACACCGGTCTGATCAACAGCCTCATCGGGGCCAACAAGCCCGGCCACTACATCGACTGGATCGGTGACCCGCACCTCAACCTGTGGGCCGTGCTGATCGCCGCGTCCTGGCGGCACACCGGCTACATGATGATCCTGTACCTGGCCGGTCTCAAGGGCGTCGACCCCTCCCTGCGAGAGGCGTCCTCGCTGGACGGCGCGAACGAGTGGCAGACGTTCAAGAACGTGATCTTCCCGACGCTGCGGCCCACCAACACCGTCGTCCTGGTGGTCACCATCATCGAGGCGCTGCGCGCCTTCGACCTGGTGTTCGTCTTCAACAAGGGCGCCCAGGGCACCGAGTTGCTGTCGATCCTGATCACCAACAACATTATCGGTGAGTCCAGCCGGATCGGATACGGGTCGGCGATCGCCGTCGTCCTGCTGGTCATCTCGCTCGTCGTGATCATCCCGTACCTGGTGGCCACCTTCCGGAAGGAGCGGCGCGCATGAGCACCCCCACCGTCGCGCTCGGCGCGAAGCAGCGCACCCCCCTCCGCCCGGCGCGGGTCGTGCTGCACGTGTTCCTCGTCGTCACGTCGCTCGTCTGGCTCGCCCCGCTGCTGTGGGCGGTGTTCGCCGCGCTGCGGCCGTACTCCGAGACCAGCGACAAGGGATACGTGTCCTGGCCGGACAAGTTGAGCCTCGACAACTTCACGAACGCGTTCAAGCAGTCCGACATGCTGCACTACTTCGGCAACACGCTGATCATCGCGGTCCCGGCCGTGCTGCTGACGCTGCTGCTGTCGTCGATGGTCGCGTTCTACGTCAGCCGCTTCGACTTCCGGCTCAACATCTTCCTGCTGCTGGTCTTCACGGCCGGCAACCTGCTGCCGCAGCAGGTCATCATCACCCCGCTGTACCGCCTGTACCTGCTCGTGAACCTGCCGGGCGTCACGGACAGCGGCAAGCTGTACGACTCCGCGCTCGGCCTGGTCCTGATCCACGTGGCGTTCCAGTCCGGGTTCTGCGCCTTCGTGCTGAGCAACTACATGCGCATGCTGCCGCACGAACTCACCGAGGCCGCACTGGTCGACGGGGCGTCGGTGTGGCGGATGTACTGGCAGATCGTGCTGCCGCTGTGCAAGCCCGCGATGGCCGCCCTGGCCACCCTGTTGTCGATCTGGATCTACAACGACTTCTTCTGGGCCATCGTGCTGATCTCGACCGGCGAGAACATGCCGATCACCTCGGCCCTGAACAACCTCTCCGGCCAGTACTTCACCGACCCCAACCTGGTCGCCGCCGGCGCCCTGCTCACCGCGATCCCCACCCTGATCGTGTACTTCGCGCTCCAGCGGCAGTTCGTCAGCGGTCTCACGCTGGGCGCCAACAAGGGCTGACCCGTCCCGTCCCGCCGGCCGGACCAGCCCCCTTTGTGAAAGAGAACCACCGTGCCCCACCCCTTCACACCCGTGGCCTCCGTGCCCGTGGACGTCCGCACCGCCCGCGTCCACGAGGAGGGCTGGCAGTCCTGGAGCCCCAGCGGCGCCTACGCCCTCGACGCGGCGCCGTACCGGCCGACGAACGACAACTGGGCGACCGTGTGCTACCGGCCGGGCGTCACCGTCCCCGCCGGTGCCTTCCAGGGTGAGGGGCTCCTCGCCCTCGACCCGGGTGACGGCTCGCCGGTGCGGCTGTGGGCGGCGGCCGACCCGACCCGTGAGGTGCCCTCGGTCCGCCTGGTCGCGGAGGACGGGGTGGCGGCCGTCAGCGCCGACGGCCCGGTGAAGGAGTGGACCGGCCCGGACATCCAGTCGGTGCTGGCCGACTGGGCGGCCGGCCTCGGCCTCGCGGCGCCCCGCCCGGCGCCCACCGTGTGGTGCTCCTGGTACGAGTACTTCACCGCCGTCACCGAGGACGACATCCACGAGAACCTGCGCGCGATGGACACCCTCGACCTGCCCGTCGACGTCGTGCAGATCGACGACGGCTACCAGAGCGCCCTCGGCGACTGGCTCACCCTCTCCGGCCGTTTCCGCTCCCGCCGTGACATCGCGGACGCCATCCGGGCCCGGGGCCGCAGGGCGGGCATCTGGACGGCGCCGTTCCTGGTCGACCCGAGCAGCGAACTGGCCGCCGGGCACCCCGACTGGCTGGTGCGGGACACCGACGGCGGCTTCGCGCACGCCGGCCGCAACTGGGGCCACGACCTGCGCGTCCTGGACACCACCCACCCGGACGCGGCGGCCTGGGTCACCGAGGTGTTCACCACCCTGCGCGCCGAGGGCTACGACTACTTCAAGACCGACTTCCTCTACGCGGGCGCGCTGGACGGCGTCCGGCACGGGTCCGGTGACGCACTCGCCGCGTACCGCGCGGGCATCGAACTCATCCGCGCGGCCATCGGCCCGGACGCCTACCTGCTGGGCTGCGGCGCCCCCGTGCTGCCCTCGATCGGGCTGTTCGACGCCATGCGGGTAAGCCCCGACACCGCCCCGCACCGCCTGCCCGAGGCCGGCGACTACAGTCAGCCCGGACAGGACCCGGCCGAGTTCACCGGTGCCGGCCGCCAGTGGCAGCACGGCCGCCTCTGGGTCAACGACCCCGACTGCCTGATGGCCCGCCCGGCGGTGGAGACCCGTGAACGCTGGGCCGCGCATGTCGAGGCGACCGGCGGCCTGATGGCCTCCAGCGACCGCCTGCTGTCCCTGGACGCCTGGGGCGTGACCACAACCCGACGTCTCCTCACGGGAGTTGACCAGTGAGCCGCACCCTCTCCGTCCCCGGTATCGCGTACGGCGGCGACTACAACCCGGAGCAGTGGCCGGAGGAGGTCTGGGCCGAGGACGTACGCCTGATGCGCGAGGCCGGGGTGAACCTGGTCAGCGTCGGCATCTTCTCCTGGGCCCTGCTCGAACCCGCCGAGGGCACCTACGACTTCTCCCGGCTGGACCGCGTCCTGGACCTGCTCCACGCGAACGGCATAGCCGCCGACCTGGCCACCCCGACGGCGGCGCCGCCCGCCTGGTTCTTCCGCGCCCATCCCGGGGCGCTGCCCGTCGACCACGAGGGCCGCACCCTCTCCTACGGCAGCCGCCAGACCTTCTGCTCCAGCAGCCCCGCCTACCGGACGGCGGCCCTGCGGATCGCCGGGGAACTGGCCCGCCGCTACGCGGAGCACCCGGCCGTGGTGATGTGGCACGTGCACAACGAGTACGGCTGCCACAACGCCGAGTGCTTCTGCGACACCAGCGCGGCGGCCTTCCGGGTGTGGCTGCGCGCCAGGTACGAGAACCTGGACGCGCTCAACGACGCCTGGGGCACCACCTTCTGGAGCCAGTGGTACTACGACTGGGACGAGATCATCCCGCCGCGCGCGACCGGCGCCGTCCCCAACCCCACCCACCGCCTCGACTGGCGCCGCTTCTGCAGCGACGCCCTGCTCTCGCTGTACGAGGCCGAACGCGACGTGCTGCGGAAGGCGGCCCCCGAGCGGCCCGCCACCACCAACTTCATGGTGATGCACAACTTCGACGCGCTGGACTACTGGCGCTGGGCCCCGCAGCTGGACATCGTCTCCAACGACCACTACCTGCGCTCCACCGACCCGGAGTCGCAGATCGACATCGCGCTCAGCGGCGACCTGGTCCGCTCCCTCGCCGGCGGCCGCCCCTGGCTGCTGATGGAGCACTCCACCGGAGCCGTCAACTGGCAGCCGGTCAACCGGGCCAAGAACCCGGGGGAGTTGCGCCGCAACGCCCTCGCCCACGTGGCCCGCGGCGCCGACGGCATCGCCTACTTCCAGTGGCGGGCGGCGAAGGCCGGCGCCGAGCAGTGGCACTCGGCGATGCTGCCGCACGCCGGCACCGACAGCAGGATCTGGCAGGACGTCGTCGCGCTGGGCGCCGACCTGAAGGCCCTCGCCGAGGTGCGCGGCAGCACGGGCGCGGCCGAGGTCGCGATGGTGTGGGACTGGGACGCCAAGTGGGCCCTCGAAGCGCCCTCGCAGCCCAGCGACCAGGTGCGGTATCTGGACCTCGTCCGGTCCTGGTACGAGCCGTTGTGGCGCTCGGGGATCGCGGTCGACTTCGTCCGCCCGGACGCCGACCTGTCCTCGTACCGCCTGGTCCTGGTCCCCAGTCTCTATCTGGTGGACGACGAGTCGGCCGCCAACCTCACCGCCTTCACCGCCCGAGGCGGCACCCTCGCGGTGGGCTTCCACAGCGGTGCCGTCGACGAGAACAGCCATGTCCGGCTGGGCGGTTACCCGGGCGCCTTCCGTGAAGTGCTCGGCGTCCGCACCGACGAACTGTTCCCGCTGCTGCCCGAGGAGACGGTGGAGCTGGACAACGGCGGTACGGGCTCGCTGTGGACCGAACGCGTACGCCTGGACGGCGCGCGGGCCGTCACCTCCTTCACCTCGGGACCCCTCACCGGTGTCCCGGCGGTGACCCGGCACGCGCACGGCACGGGCACCGCCTGGTACCTGGCGACGCTTCCCGACACCGACACCCTCGCCGCGCTGGTGGACCGGGTGCGCACCGAGGCGGGAGTGGCACCGGTCCGGGTCACGCCCGAGGGAGTGGAGGCCGTCCTGCGGCGGGGCGAGGACGCGGACTACCTCTTCCTCGTCGACCACCGGGGAGCCGGCGCGGAGGTGCCCGTCGCCCCGGACGCCGTCGAACTCCTCACCGCCGAGCCCCTGAAGAACGGCACGGTCACCGTGGCGCCGGGAGGCGTGGCGGTCGTACGGGAGCCGCGCCGCTGACCACGCCGACCCGGGTCAGCGACCGAGGTCGCCGGCCTTCACCGCGCGCAGGAGGTGCGCCAGGGCGCGGGGGGCTACGGCGGCGACCTCGCCGGGACGGTCGCTCTCGCGGAGGTGGATGTGAGTGGGGCCGGACGTCGTCGCCAGTTCTACGCACTCGCCCTCGCCGCCGGTGCTGAACGACGACTTCTGCCAGGCGAGTTGAGACACGACGCTTCCTCTCAAAGGGTGTACATGACGTGCTGGACAAGACTCAGCGAGTCGCGTGACTCGTGGGACTCCGGTGGCGAATCCGGGTCGACGGGCGCGAGCGCCAACTCGGAGAGGGTCTCGAACATCTTGGCGTACTCGTGGAGCTGGTTTCCATCCCGCAGGAACAGCGAGTTCGTCGGGTGTTCCAGGTAGACCGTGTCCAACTGAGCGGCGGGGCCGCCGAAGATGACGAACGAGCGGGTGTGCGCCGAGTAGACGCCGGCTTCGAAGGGGTAGACCTGCACGGTCACGTTGGGCAGCCGGGACACCTCCATCAGGCGTACCAGTTGTCTGCGCATGACTTCCGGGCCTCCCACGCGGGTGTGCAGCGCCGACTCGTGGATGACGGCCCGATAGGTGACTGATGGAACGTCCGTGAGCACGCGTTGACGGGCCAGGCGGAACGCCGTGTAGCGGTCACTGCGTCCAGGATCGCTTTCAGTGGCCGCGAGTACCGCGTGGGCGTACTCCTCAGTCTGGAGCATTCCTGGGATCACGAGGGGCGAGTGGGTACGCAACACCGTGGACCGTGACTCCAGTTCGGCCAGATCGCGGGCCGCGGGGCCGATGGTGTCGTTGAAGTCGTCCCACCAGCCCCTGCCGCTCGCCTGGCCCATGCTCATGAGTTCGTCGAAATAGGGTCCCGGTGGGCACTCGTACGCCCGAAGCAGTGCGTGCAGCCGGTTGCGGGAGACGCCGAGACGACCGGACTCGATGTAGCTGATGCGTGACCGCTCGCCCTCCAGCAGCTGTGCGGCGGCGTCGCTCGACATGCATACCCCGAGCCGCAGCTTGCGCAGCTCGGCGCCCAGGCGGCGTTGACGCTCGCTGGGGCTGGTGCGTGGTGCCATGGTGCCTCCCTCGTAACCGTGCGCAGTGTGGCGCGAGCGCAGCCGCACCGTCGCCCTGTTGCGCTCGCATCACTCACAAGGGTTGTTATCGGGGTTCACGATTGAACTCGACTCACGATTGACCCTACCGTCGACACCAAGTCACCCACCCCGCCCCACCCGGAAGCACCCCCACCCTCACCCCAGTTGAGACGTGGACCTGGTCACCGTGTGGGCCCCCACCGGGAAGGAACCCTCCATGGAGGACCCCCCACGCGCCGCCGACGTCTCGCTCGTCTTCCCGCCCCACCCCGCCTGGGTCCGCGCCGCCCGGGAGGCCGTCCGGGCCCTGCTCACCGCGGCCGGCCGCCCCCAGCTCACCGACACCGCGGTGCTGCTGACCTCCGAGGCGGTCACCAACGCCATCAACGCCTGCGCGGACAAGGGCTGCACCGCCCCCGTCACCCTCTTCGCCGGCTGGACCGACCCGCGTCTGCTGCGCGTCCTCATCCACGACGAGGCGCCGGGGCTGCCCGCCGTCCGCACGCCCGGCCGCGACGACGAGGGCGGCCGGGGCATGCACCTCATCTCCCGGGGCGCACACGCCTGGGGCGTCCGCGCGAACGGGACGGGGCGGGGCAAGGCCACCTGGTTCGAGCTGTCGTACGACGGCGACGACGGGGACGACGGGCGTCGATGACGGCGCGGGGCGCGGCTCGCCCCCACGACGTGCCGCGCCCCTTCTCCCCGTCCCCCGGGTCGGATGGTCAGGCGATCAGGCCCGTCTCCAGGGACGGAAGCGTGCCCGTGCGGGCCGCCCGGCCGTACCAGTGGGCGCTGGACTTCGGGGTGCGGGCCAGCGTCGCGTAGTCGACGTACACCGCGCCGAAGCGCTTCTCGTAGCCGTAGGCCCACTCGAAGTTGTCCATCAGGGACCACAGGTAGTAGCCGCGTACGTCGGCGCCGTCGGCGATGGCCCGGCGGACCGCCGTCAGGTGGCCGTGCAGGTAGGCGATGCGCTCCGGGTCGTGGACGCGGCCGTCCGGGTCGGGCTTGTCGTCGTAGGCCGCGCCGTTCTCCGTGATGTAGAGGGGCAGGCCCGGGGCCTCGCGGGCGTAGCGGGTGATCAGCTCGTGCAGGCCCGCCGGGTCGATGGTCCAGCCCATCTCGGTGCGCTCGCCCGGCGTCTGGTGGAAGGCCACGTCGTCCGC
This sequence comes from Streptomyces sp. NPDC005574, assembly GCF_040605435.1. Lineage (NCBI taxonomy): Bacteria > Bacillati > Actinomycetota > Actinomycetes > Kitasatosporales > Streptomycetaceae > Streptomyces > Streptomyces sp. NPDC005574. The sequence goes on along the minus strand of NZ_JBEXCW010000012.1, from coordinate 109,100 downwards.
GCCGGGCCACGGGGTGTGCGGGCCGCCTCCGTGGCCGTCGGCGCGGGGTCCGCCGACCGCGGAGCCGGCCGCCGACACCAGCGTGGGCGTGTAGTAGTTGAGGCCCAGCGCGTCCAGCGGCTGGTTGATCGCCACCAGGTCGCCGTCCTGGACGAACGACCAGTCGGTGACGGACTCCGTCGCCGCGTACAGCGTCTCGGGGTACGCGCCGTGCAGCATCGGACCGTGGAACACCCCGTTGGCCAGGTCGTCGATCCTGCGGGCCGCGGCCAGGTCGGCCGGGTCCTGCGAAAGGGGCCTGACCACCGAGGAGTTGAGGCTGACCGCGACGGAGTTGCGGGCCGGCATGGCCGCACGCAGCGCGGTCGTGCCGAGGCCGTGCGCGAGGTTGAGGTGGTGGGCGGCCTTCAGCGAGGCGGCCGGGTCGGTGCGGCCGGGGGCGTGCACACCGGAGCCGTAGCCCAGGAAGGCGCTGCACCAGGGCTCGTTGAGGGTGATCCACTGGTCCACCCGGTCGCCGAGCGCCGCGCCGACGAGCTGCGCGTACTCGGCGAAGCGGTACGCCGTGTCGCGCTCGGGCCAGCCGCCCGCGTCCTCCAGCTCCTGCGGCAGGTCCCAGTGGTAGAGGGTGACGGCCGGCTTGATGCCGTGCGCGAGCAGCTCGTCCACCAGGTGGCGGTAGAAGTCCAGGCCCACCTGGACGGCCGGACCGCGGCCGGTGGGCTGCACCCGGGACCAGGAGACCGAGAAGCGGTACGCGGACAGGCCGAGGTCCGCCATCATCGCCACGTCGTCGCGGTAGCGGTGGTAGTGGTCGACGGCGATGTCACCGGTGTCGCCCCCGGCGGTCCTGCCCGGCGTGTGGCTGAAGGTGTCCCAGATGGAGGGCGTACGGCCGTCCTCCCGCACCGCGCCCTCGATCTGGTACGCGGAGGTCGCGGCGCCCCAGAGGAAGGCGGGAGGAAAGGCCGCGGTCGTCAGGTCGGGCATGGAGTCGCTCCCGTGGTCGGGTGAGCGCCCATTATGCATGGGAGCGCTCCCACGGCGAAAGGGGGAGGCGCGGTCGAAAAGGTCCGGTCCTTCGCGTGCCGTCCGTCGGCGGCGCCCGGTCCTTCGCGTCCGCCGGTGGGCGGCGCCCCGTTCTGGTGCGCGTGGGGCTGATCGTTCACCTTCCGGCGGCCCCGTCGAACTCGCGCCCTCGTGGCCCGGGAAATCCCGGACGCGGCCGCCGGTGATCGGCGCGGGCCCCTCCCGTCGAGCGCCGCCCCCTCGATGACCTGCGTGATTCCACCGGGGAACGCGCCGATGTCCGGGCCGGTGCCACATTGCGATGCGACACATTCACGTGACGTACAGAACACGCTTAGGCAACAACGCCGTTTTCAAGTCTTGACACCCGGCCCGGCAGGAAGGAGTCTTCCGGCATGCCGCGTGGGAGCGGTCCCACGGACTGTCGAGGGCCTCTCTTCCGTGGGCCGTACCACCAACAGTCCTTCCCTCCGTCGCACATGGCGCCATCGTTGACCAGCGCTTTTCCACCGCACCCCGCGTGCTGTGGGCTGGCCACCGCTCGAATCGAGAGGGCAGGTCGGGAGCGTCGAACCCCGGCGGTCCGATTCCTGAGATCCCGTTCCCCACTGGAACAAGGAGTAGTGGAATGCGCATCACCCGTACCCGCGGCGGTCGCGGCCGCAAAGCAGCGGCCCTGACCACCACGGTCCTGACCGCCTCGGCGTTGCTGCTGACCGGATGCAGCGACGACGGCGGCGACTCGGACGCCTCGGACTCCAACGGGAACATCACTCTCAAGGTGGCCGACTTCGGGCAGTTCGGCTACAAGGAAGCCGGCCTGTTCGCCAAGTACCACACCCTTCACCCCAAGATCACGGTGAAGGAGGAGACCACCGCCAACGAGCAGGACTACTACCCGAAGCTTCTTCAGCAGCTGAACACGGGCAGCGGTCTGGCGGACGTCACCGGCATCGAGGTCGGCCGCATCAAGGAGGTCACCGACACCCAGGCGGCCAAGTTCGCCGACCTCAGCAAGACGATCAACGTGGGCGACTGGGTCTCCTGGAAGGAGAAGCAGGCCACCGCGCAGGACGGCACGGTCATAGGCGCCGGCACCGACATCGGCCCGATGTCCCTGTGCTACCGCAAGGACCTCTTCAAGGAGGCGGGCCTGCCGACCGACCGCGAGGCCGTCGCCAACGCGGTCAAGGGCGGCTGGGAGGACTACATCAAGCTCGGTGAGCAGTACAAGAAGAAGGCGCCCTCCGGCACCTACTTCATGGACTCCGCGAGCGCCATGTACAACGCGGTCGTCAGCTCCTCCCCGAAGCAGTACTACGACGCCGACGGCAAGGCCATCTACAAGGACAGCCCGTCCGTGCAGCAGGGCTGGAACCTGGCCGCCGAGGCCGCGTCGAAGAAGCTGACGCAGGGCCTGCCGCAGTTCACCGACCCGTGGACGGCGGCGCTGCGCAAGGGCACCGTGGCCACCGTGGCCTGCCCCGCGTGGATGGCCGGCCAGATCTCCACCAACTCCGGTGACGCCTACAAGGGCAAGTGGGACATCAGCCGCGCCCCCGGCACCACCGCGGCCAACTGGGGTGGCTCCTTCCTGGCCGTGCCCAAGAGCGGCAAGCACGTCAAGGAGGCCACCGAGCTGGTCAAGTGGCTGACCGCCCCCGAGCAGCAGGCCGCCGTGTTCAAGGCGATCGGTGTCTTCCCGTCCAACAAGGGCGCCTACGAGCTCGCCGACGTCAAGGACGCGAAGCTCCCGTACTTCAGCGACGCCCCGATCGGCCAGATCTACGCCGACGAGGCCAAGTCCATCCCGGAGACCGTGCTCGGCCCGAAGGACGCCACGATCAAGGACACGATCTCCACGCAGATCAACAACATGGAGAAGCGCGGCACCAAGCCCGCTGACGCGTGGAAGGCCGCGACCGAGACGATCGACAAGGTGATCGGCTGACACCCGCCGGTGCGGGCGGCCCCACGGGCCGCCCGCACCGCCTTGCGGCGCGCGGGGCCGTGCTGCGGCTCCCGCGCCGCCGCGCGGAGGGCGTCCGCACCGGTCCGGCCTTCCGGGGCCGGTCCGCTCCGCGACATCCGGCAGACACTGACCGGACGTCGCGGCACCGTGTCGTCCGGGGGCGGTGACCGGAGTCCGAAGACGTGGCGCGAGCCGCGTGACGGGCTTCGCGCGAGCAGGAGGTGCCACGTCACCGCCGGGACGCGGGCCGCTCGCCACCGTACCGATCCGCCCAGGCGGCGGGACCGGCACCCGGCCCGTCGACTCGCCTCCCGCCCCCACCCGGCCCAGCTCTCCAGGGAAGGACTCCCTCCGTGGCAACCACAACCCCCACACGGGGTGCCCACACCCCGCCACCCGGCGGCTCCGGCGCCACGTCGAACGCACCCAGCGCGTGGCGAACGCGGCTGTGGCGCTTCGACGACAAGGCGTCGCCGTACGCGTACATCGCCCCCTTCTTCCTCATCTTCGGCGCCTTCGGGCTCTATCCGCTGCTGTACACGGGCTGGATAGCCCTGCACCGGGTGGAGATGACGGGCCTCGACCAGTCCGAATGGGTCGGCCTCGACAACTTCGTCAAGATCCTCCAGGACTCCGAGTTCTGGACGGCCGTCACGAACACCTTCGTGATCGGCGTCATCTCGACCGTCCCGCAGCTCCTCGTGGCCCTGGGCCTCGCCCACCTGCTCAACTACAAGCTGCGCGCGAGCACGTTCTGGCGGACGGTGATCCTCACCCCGTACGCCACCTCGGTGGCCACCGCCGCCCTGGTCTTCGCCCTGGTCTTCCGGGCCGACGGCGGCCTGCTCAACTGGGTGCTCCACTTCGTCGGCATCGGCAACACCGACTGGGGCGACGGCGAGTGGACGTCCAAGATCGCCATCTCCGTCATCGTGATCTGGCGCTGGACCGGCTACAACGCCCTGATCTACCTGGCGGCCATGCAGGCCGTGCCCACCGACCTGTACGAAGCGGCGTCGATCGACGGTGCGACGCGCTGGCAGCAGTTCCGCAAGGTCACCATCCCCTCGCTGCGGCCGACGATCCTGTTCACCATCGTCATCTCGACGATCGGTTCCATGCAGCTGTTCGGTGAGCCGCTGCTGCTGCAGGGCGGCACGATCGGCGCCGTCGGAGGCAGCGAGCACCAGTACGAGACCCTCAGCATCTACCTCTACAACTACGGCTGGAAGCTGGGGCATCTGGGTCCGGCGGCGGCCGTGGCCTGGGCCATGCTCGTCCTGCTGCTGCTCATCGCCTTGATCAACTGGATCGTCGGCCGGTTCGTGCGCAAGAGCGCGGCCTGACGGGAGCGATTTCGATGACCACGACCAGTCCCACCAAGACCACCGTGCCGGACCTCGCCCCGGCACCGCTTCCCGCCTCCGCCGACAGGAGCGGCAGCCGTTTCAAGCTCGGCGCCGGCCAGCACCTCAAGGGCGGGCCGTTCACCTACGCCGCCCTGGTCGTCATCGGCCTGGGCTCGATCTTCCCGCTGTACTGGACGCTGGTGGCCGCCTCCCACGACCAGCAGCGGGTCCTGGACAGCCCGCCGCCGTTCCTGCCGGGCGGCCGCCTCTGGAGCAACCTCCAAACGGCCTGGGAACAGGCCCACTTGGGGAAGGCCATCGTCAACAGCGTCATCGTGGCCGGCTGCATCACCGCGGCCACGCTGTTCTTCTGCACCCTCGCCGGTTACGCCTTCGCCAAGATGCGCTTCCGCGGCCGCGGCGCCCTGATGACCGCGGTCATCGCCACCCTGACGATTCCGCCGCAGCTCAGCGTCGTCCCGCTGTTCATGATGATGTCGGACATCGGGTGGGGCGGAAAGCTGGAGTCGGTGATCTTCCCGACCCTGGTCGGCGCGTTCGGCGTCTTCTTCATGCGCCAGTACCTGCTGGAGGCCCTGCCCTACGAGCTCATCGAGGCGGCCAAGGTGGACGGGGCGACCAACATCCGCATCGTCTGGAACGTGGTCCTGCCCGCGGCCCGGCCCGCGATGATGGTCCTCGGCATGCTGACGTTCGTACAGGCGTGGAACGACTTCTTCTGGCCCTTCCTCGCCCTGAACCAGGAGAACCCCACCCTCCAGGTGGCGCTCGGCCAGCTCAGCGCCTCCTACACCCCCGACCAGAGCATCGTCATGGCCGGGGCGCTGATCAGCACCCTGCCCCTGCTGCTGGTCTTCGTCGTCTTCGGCAAGCAGATCGTCGGCGGCATCATGGCGGGCGCCGTCAAGGGCTGATCCCGGGCCGTCGCCGGGGTGCCGGTCCCGACACCCCGGCGCCCCCCGATCGCCGCTCCGCACGGCCCGCCCCGCACACGGGCCGTGCCCGGCCGGGCGCCCAGAGCCGTGCCCCGTCCGCTTCCCCCATCGCCGGAACCATTGTCCGGCCCTTCCACACGCCACTTGGGAGCGTCCTCTCCATGACTGCCGTACGAACCGAGACCAAGGCCAAGCCGGCCGCCGACACCTCCTTCCCGCCGGGCTTCCTATGGGGTGCCGCCACCGCCTCCTACCAGGTGGAGGGCGCCGCCGCGGAGGACGGCCGCACCCCCTCCATCTGGGACACCTTCAGCCACACCCCCGGCAAGGTCCGCAACGGGGACACCGGGGACATCGCCGCCGACCACTACCACCGCTACCGCGACGACGTGGCGCTGATGAAGGACCTCGGCCTGGGCGCGTACCGCTTCTCGATCTCCTGGTCGCGGGTCCAGCCCACCGGCCGCGGCCCCGCCGTGGAGCGCGGACTCGACTTCTACCGCCGGCTCACCGACGAGCTCCTGGAGGCCGGCATCAAGCCGGTCGCCACGCTCTACCACTGGGACCTGCCGCAGGAGCTGGAGGACGCGGGCGGCTGGCCGCAGCGCGACACCGCGCACCGCTTCGCCGACTACGCGGAGATCATGAGCCGCGCGCTCGGGGACCGCGTCGGACTGTGGACCACCCTCAACGAGCCCTGGTGCAGCGCCTTCCTGGGCTACGGCTCCGGTGTGCACGCCCCCGGCCGCACCGACCCGGCCGCCACCCTGCGCGCCGCCCACCACCTCAACCTGGCCCACGGCCTCGCGGTCGGAGCGCTGCGCACCCACCTGCCGGCGTCCGCGCAGACCTCGATCACCCTCAACCTGCACCAGGTGCGCCCGCTCACCGACAGCCCCGAGGACGCCGAGGCCGCCCGCCGGATCGACGCGGTCGGCAACCGGATCTTCACCGGCCCGGTCCTGGACGGCGTCTACCCCGAGGACCTGATCGCCGACACCTCGCACCTCGTCGACTGGGCGGAGCTGGTGCACGACGGCGACCTGGAGGAGATCTCCCGCCCCATCGACGTCCTGGGCGTCAACTACTACGCCCCGACGGTGGTTTCGGCCGCCGCCAGCACCGGCACCAAGAACGACGGCCACGGCGCGAGCGACCACTCCCCGTGGACCGGCTCGGACCACGTCGGCTTCCACCTCGCCAACGACCAGCTCACCGCGATGAACTGGGCCATCGACCCGAGCGGCCTGCACACCCTGCTGACCGACCTGGCCGCGTCGCACCCGCAGCTGCCGCTGATGGTCACCGAGAACGGCGCCGCCTTCGACGACTACGTCTCTCCCGAGGGCCTGGTGAACGACCCGCAGCGGATCGCCTACCTGCACTCCCACCTGGACGCCGTCCGACGGGCCGTGGCCGACGGAGCCGATGTGCGCGGCTACTTCCTGTGGTCCCTGCTGGACAACTTCGAGTGGTCCTACGGCTATTCGAAGCGCTTCGGCGCCATCTACGTCGACTACGCCACCCAGCGCCGTATCCCCAAGGCGAGCGCCCACTGGTACGCCGAGGTGATCCGCGGGAACGCGCTGCCGGCCGCCGCCGGACAGGAGTGAGCCCCGCACCGGCCGGAGCCCGTGGGCGCGCCCCGGCCGATCCCCGCACGTCGTCCCGGGGCGCCCCCGCGTGAGCGTGGCGGACGGTGCGCCGGGCCGGCGGGGCCCGGCCGCGCCCCGCCGCGTCTCTCCGCCCCCTGGGGAGAGAAACCCCCGGTCGACGGGGGAGGATGGGCCGGGGAGGGCCGGGGCTGCGACTGTTACATTCCTGGCCTGAATGCTGCGAACGGAAGGCGGCGACCATGGCGGTCAGCAGTGGGCGGAGCCGGGGCGGCCGCCGGCCGACCCTGGAGGAGGTCGCCGCTCGTGCCGGCGTCGGTCGCGGCACGGTCTCCCGGGTGATCAACGGCTCGCCCCGGGTCAGCGACGCGACCCGCGCGGCCGTCGAGGCGGCGGTCGCCGAACTCGGCTACGTCCCGAACACGGCCGCCCGCGCCCTGGCCGCCAACCGCACCGACGCCATCGCCCTCGTCGTCCCCGAGCCGGAGACCCGCTTCTTCGCGGAGCCGTACTTCTCGGACATGCTGAAGGGCGTCGGGGCCGAGCTGTCCGACACGGAGATGCAGCTCCTGCTGATCTTCGCGGGAAGCGACAAGGAGCGCCGCCGGCTCGCCCAGTACCTGGCCGCGCACCGGGTGGACGGCGTCCTGCTGGTGTCCGTGCACGCCGACGACCCGCTGCCCGACCTGCTCGCCCAGCTGGAGATCCCCGCCGTGATCAGCGGCCCGAGGTCGGCACGCGAGTCGCTGGCGTCGGTGGACTCCGACAACTACGGCGGCGGCCGCTCCGCCGTCGAGCACCTGCTGGCACGCGGTCGCCGCGAGATCGCGCACATCACCGGACGCCTCGACGTGTACGGCGCCCAGCGCCGCGTCGACGGCTACCGCGAGGCGCTGCGCGACGCGGGCCACGCCGCGGACGAACAGCTCATCGAACCGGGGGACTTCACCGAGGAGGGCGGGCGCCGCGCGATGACCGCGCTGCTCGGCCGGCGCCCCGGACTGGACGCGGTGTTCGCGGGCTCCGACGTCATGGCGGCCGGTGCCCGGCAGGTCCTGCGCGAGCAGGGCCGCCGTATCCCCGACGACGTGGCGCTCGTCGGGTACGACGACTCGGCCATAGCGCGCCACATGGATCCGCCGCTCACCAGCGTCCGCCAGCCCATCGAGGAGATGGGCCGCAGGATGATCGACCTGCTGCTCTCCGAGATCGCGGACAGCAGTCCGTCGGTGCCCCGGGGCCTGGAGCGGCGGCAGGTGGTGCTGGCGACGAAGCTGGTGGAGCGGGCGTCGTCGTGACGTGGGCGCGGGGGCGACGGGGGGCGGGGCCCGCGCACCGCGCCCTCCCCGCAACGCAAGTCAGCCGGTGACCTTCTTCCGAAGGTCACCGGCTGACTACTCAGGGTGAGTGACGGGACTCGAACCCGCGGCATCCTGGACCACAACCAGGTGCTCTACCAGCTGAGCTACACCCACCATGACCGGCGGTTCATCGCGTGGTTTCCCCGACCGGCTGAGAAAAAGTGTACAGGGTCCCAAGGGGTGCTCGCGCCCGGCTTTCCGGGCGCCCCTCCGGGCCCGCGCGCGGCCGCTACCGCGCGGGCAGGACGTGCTTGGCGGCGATCGTGCGGGCCGTCTCCGAGTCGGGTCCGGGCTGCGGCACGAACACCGCCTCCCGGTAGTAGCGGAGTTCCACGATGGAGTCGCGGATGTCGGCGAGAGCCCGGTGATTGCCGTTCTTCTCGGGGCTGTTGAAGTAGGCGCGGGGGTACCAGCGGCGGGCCAGTTCCTTGACCGAGGAGACGTCGACGATCCGGTAGTGCAGGTAGCTCTCCAGTGTCGGCATGTCGCGGAGCAGGAAACCCCGGTCCGTGCCCACGGAGTTGCCGCACAGCGGCGCCTTGCCCGGCTCCTTGACGTGCTCCCGGATGTAGGAGAGGACCTGCTCCTCGGCGTCCGGCAGGGTCGTGCCGGCCGCCAGCTCGTCGAGCAGTCCCGAGGAGGTGTGCATCTGGCGCACCACCTCCGGCATCGTCTCCAGCGCCCGGTCCGGCGGGCGGATGACGATGTCCACCCCCTCGCCGAGCACGTTCAGCTCGGAGTCGGTGACGAGGGCGGCCACCTCGATGAGCGCGTCGTCGGACAGCGAGAGGCCGGTCATCTCGCAGTCGATCCACACCATGCGATCGTTCATGTGTCTCACCTTAAGGCTCGTTGTCGTGCGCCGAGCCGACCGTGCCGTGACCTTGGTTCCGGCAGCCGAACGCCGGACGGGCCGGTTCACCCGGCCCGTCCGGCGTCAGCCGGTCACCCTCACGTACCGCTGCGCTGCCCCGGGACACTCGCCCTGCTCGGCACGTACGCGTCGCGCCCGTTGTCCGGGCCCGTCGACATCGAGGCCGAGGGCCCCACCGAGCTCGCCGCCGCGGTCCGGCGGGTCTGCAGCGGAAGCGGGCCGCCCTCCGCGTGCAGCGCGGCCGGCACACCGGACGAGCCCACCGCGGACGGCATGCCGGACGGGTGCGTGGCGCTCTCGTCGGCCGTGGGCCGCTCGGCCTGCGGCCTGCGGGCCCGGTACGCGGCCCGGTAGGCGGCAGGGGAGGAGCCCAGCTGGCGGCGGAAGTGACCGCGCAGCGCCACCGGCGAGCGGAACCCGCACCGGCCCGCGACCTCGTCCACCGAGTAGTCCGACGTCTCCAGGAGGCGCTGCGCCTGCAGGACGCGCTGAGTGATCAGCCACTGCAGGGGTGCGCTTCCGGTCAGCGAGCGGAACCGGCGGTCGAAGGTGCGCCGGCTCATGTAGGCCCGCGCCGCCAGGGTCTCCACGTCGAACTGCTCGTGGAGGTGCTCCAGCGCCCAGGCGACGACCTCCGCGAGGGGGTCGGCGCCGATCTCCTCCGGTAAAGACCTGTCGAGGTAGCGCTCCTGGCCGCCGCTGCGGCGCGGCGGGACCACCAGGCGGCGGGCCAGGGCTCCGGCCGCCTCGTTGCCGTGGTCCGTGCGCACGATGTGCAGGCACAGGTCGATCCCCGCGGCCGTACCCGCCGACGTCAGCACGTCGCCGTCGTCGACGAACAGTTCGCGTGGATCGACGTGCACCGACGGATAGCGTTTCGCCAGCGTCGGCGCGTACATCCAGTGGGTGGTCGCGGGACGGCCGTCCAGCAGGCCCGCCGCCGCGAGGACGAACGCACCGGTGCACAGCCCGACGATGCGGGCACCCTCCTCGTGCGCCCGGCGCAGTGCGTCGAGCGCCTCCTCCGGTGGCGGGGAGGTGATCGAACGCCACGCGGGCACGACGACGGTGCCCGCCCGCGAGATCGCCTCCAGGCCATGTGGTGCGGTGAGTTCCAGGCCCCCTGTGGTCCGCAGGGGGCCTTCCTCGCCGCCGCACACCAGTAGTCGGTAGCGGGGCACGCCGGCGTCCTGGCGGTCAATCCCGAACACCGACAGCGGTATGGAACTCTCGAAGATGGGGCCGCCGCTGAACAGCAGCACCGCGACGATCTCCTTGCGGCGTCGCCCGGAAAGCTTCCGGGCCGCGGCTTCCGGCGCGGCGGTGGAGTCGTGGCTCATACTGCTAAGCCCCCCTCGGTGGTCGCGTCGCCCCTAACTTGTCGGGCATGTCGCTCCAGCACGTTTCCCCTCGGTCCTGCACGAGTCCCCCGCCGTAAGACAGTCAAGATCGAATCTACTGTGTCGCGTGGTGCCGACGTGACAACTTCAGCACTCGGCACATTGTCGACATGGCAACTTGGCGTGAAGCATTCGATCACGAAGCGTTGCACTCACGGGCCGTGCAGGGAAGTGCGCCTTGTCGCAGTGGCCAATCCCCATAGGGTGCGCGGGGTCCCCGAAGGGCTTTTCTCGCAGGTCGCACCAGGGATGAGGGGGAGTGGGGGGAGGTAATGCGCCGAACCGAGAAGTTGGCTGAAAAGAACCGGCCGCGTGCGCGGAAACCGGTCAGGCGACCGGTGTATTGCCCCCGGAGTGACGCCCGCCCCGGTGGCCCCCCGTGCCACCCCGCTGACGGTGTCCGCTCCGGGGTGCTTCCTCCTCCTCGCGCAGGCGGGCCGCGCCGCGCTCGGACTGGCGCAGGAGGATACGGCAGACGGCGGTCACCGCGGCGAGCCCGAAGGCGGTGCCGGCGGCGCCGGCCAGGGAGGTGCCGTACCAGACCAGGACCACCGGAACCAGGACACAGCTGAAGGCCGCCCAGCGGACCAGGTCCGTCGCGGTGTCCTGGGAGGGCGTTCGGGGTGCGGGCATGCAGTGCTCCCTCTGGCGTGGCTCGGCGGGTTCAACGCGGGTAGGCCGGGTCGGTCACTGGGTGTCACCCGCTTCCCGCGCCCCGGGTCCGCCGTCCGGGCCGCCGGTGGCCCGCGGGTGGTGCCCGCGGCGGGTTCCGGACCGGCCTCCGCCCGCCTCCCGCCCGCCCCCGGCCGGAACGCAGGCCCCGCCGGAAGCCGTGACGGCACGTGAATGCCATGGAAACCGGCTGTACGTCGCAGCGACCATTGCGTTACGGGCGCCCCCTCGTGCATGCTCCGGGGAACCCCCGCGGAGTACGCGCGGGAACTGGGCTAAGGAGGCGTGCCGCCGTACCCTTGCGGGTATGGGGTTGGGAAGATGATTCCCGGACACAGCTCCGCCGCACACTGTCGTCCCTCCCACGAGGATCTAACGCCGAGACACTCATGGCCGGTCACGAATTCTTCGAACCCGCGGACCGCAAGCGGCCGGTAGCCGATCACACGGCGTCCGAGCCCCGGGCGGCGGAAGAGCCACGCCATTCCTGCGACCCCGCCTTCAAGCACGGCGTCGTGGTCGGCTTCGACGGCTCGACCTCCAGCGAGAGAGCCCTCGCGTACGCCATCGGCATGGCCCACCGGTCGGGCTCCGGCCTGATCATCGTGCATGTCGCCAACCGGCTGCCCACCACCGTGTGGGCGGGCTGCGAACCGCCCGTCTTCGTCGACGTGCCGGACCACAGGACCGAGGTCCTCGGCCTCGAACTCGCCTGCGCGGAGTACCTCTCCGAAGTGCCGTGGATCCTCGTCGAGCGCGGCGGGGACATCTGCCACGAACTGGAGGAGGTCGGGCGGGAGTACGAGGCGGACGCCATCGTCGTCGGCTCCACGCACGGTCTCGTGGGCCGGCTCTTCGGGTCGGTCGCCGGGCGACTCGCCAAGCGGGCACAGCGGCCCGTCATCGTCATCCCGTAACCCGCGGTTCTCCCAGGTGAGTTGTGCCCTGGGCGCTGCCCGTCGCCTGTAGTGCGCCTGTTGAAGCTACTCGTGCGTAGAGGTGTTTGTGCCTTTGTGAAGGGCATATATCGCTCACCGCACCACCGCGCACGCAGGAAGGGAGCCCGCCGTGGACAACGACGTCTCCGCGGGAAGCACCACCACTACGATCGCCGGCCGACTCGCCCTGGGAATCACCCTGTTGGCCTTCGGCCTCGGCAACACCGGCGTCCTGGACGGAGTGACGGCGGCTGACGCCGTGTCACTCGCCCACTACGTCGGCGGAGTTGCCCTCTTCGTCGCCGGCCTGTTCGCGTTCCGCGACCGCGACACGGTCACCGGTACGGCCTTCTCGGCGCTCGGCGCCCTCTGGTTCACCTGGGCCGTCTCGGCCGGCGGCCAGGTCTCCGACAACGCGGCGGGGCTGTTCCTGCTGCTCTTCGCCCTCGTGACGCTCTCCCTCACCCTGGCCGGGGGCGACCAACTCGGCCAGGGCACCTACGGGTTGTTCTGCGTCTCGCTCGTGCTGCTCGCCGTCGGCCGCTTCGCGGACAACGACGGCCTGGCCAAGGCGGGCGGCTGGGTCGCCGTCGCGGCGGGTGCGGTCGCCTGGTACGCGGCGACCGCGGCGCTGGCGCACTGGCCCACCGTCCTTCCGCGACGCGCCGCCGGCCGGGGAGTGACGGCCACCGGTTGAGCTGCGCCGGCCGGGGGGCAGGGCGGTCCCCGGCGACAGGGCGGGGCCCCACGCGCGGGTGGCGTGCGTGGGGGTCCGTCCTGTTTTTTGCGCAGTTCCCCGCGCCCCTGTTGTCTCCGGTCGGCCTCGGTGGTGGGGTGCGGGTTTGTGGGGGGTTTGCGCAGTTCCCCGCGCCCCTGTCGACTCCCGCCGGCCTCGTGGTGGGGTGCGGGTTCGTGGGGGGTTTTGCGCCGTTCCCCGCGCCCCTAGGGGGTGCGGCCGGTGTTGTGGGCTTACTCGACCGTTACCGACTTGGCCAGGTTTCGGGGCTTGTCGATGTCCCGGCCCAGGGCCAGGGCCGTGTGGTAGGCGAGGAGTTGGAGGGGGATGCCCATGAGGATCGGGTCGAGTTCGTCCTCGTTCTTGGGGACGATGATCGTCTGGTCGGCCTTCTCCTGCTCGCGGTGGGCCACCGCGAGGATCTTGCCGCTGCGGGCCTTGATCTCCTCCAGGGCGGCGCGGTTCTTCTCCAGCAGATCGTCGTCCGGGACGATGGCGACCGTGGGCAGCGCGGGCTCGATCAGCGCCAGCGGGCCGTGCTTGAGCTCGGAGGCCGGGTAGGCCTCGGCGTGGATGTAGGAGACCTCCTTGAGCTTCAGGGAGGCCTCACGGGCCACCGGGTAGCCCCGGACGCGGCCGATGAAGAGCATGGAGCGGGCCTCGGCGTACTCCTGGGCCAGCTTCTTGATCTCGTCCTCCTGCTCCAGCATCTCGGTGATCTGCGCGGGCAGCCGGCGCAGGCCCTCGATGATCCGCTTGCCGTCGCGGACGGAGAGGTCACGGGTGCGGCCCAGGTGCAGCGCGAGGAGCGCGAAGGCGACCGTGGTGTTGGTGAAGCACTTGGTGGACACCACGCAGACCTCGGGGCCGGCGTGGACGTAGACGCCGCCGTCCGCCTCCCGGGCGATCGCGGAGCCGACCACGTTGACCACGCCCAGCACCCGCGCGCCCTTGCGCTTCAGCTCCTGGACGGCCGCCAGCACGTCGTAGGTCTCACCGGACTGGGAGACCGCGATGTACAGGGTGTCGGGGTCCACGACGGCGTTGCGGTAGCGGAACTCGGAGGCCGGCTCGGCGTCGGCGGGGATGCGGGCCAGCTCCTCGATCATCTGGGCGCCGATCATGCCCGCGTGGTACGAGGTGCCGCAGCCGAGGATCTTCACCCGGCGCACGGCGCGGGCCTCACGGGCGTCCAGGTTGAGGCCGCCGAGGTGCACGGTGGAGAAGCGGTCGTCGATGCGGCCGCGCAGCACGCGGTCCACGGCGTCGGCCTGCTCGTGGATCTCCTTGTGCATGTAGGTGTCGTGGCCGCCCATGTCGTACGACTCGGCCTCCCACTCCACGGTGGTCGGCTCGGACGTGGTCCGGGTGCCCTCCGTGGTGTACGTGCGGAAGTCGTCGGCCTTGAGGGTGGCCATCTCGCCGTCGTCCAGCGTGACGATCTGCCGGGTGTGGGCGACCAGCGCGGCCACGTCGGAGGCGACGAACATCTCCTTCTCGCCGATACCGAGCACGACCGGGGAGCCGTTGCGGGCCACCACGATGCGGTCGGGGAAGTCGGCGTGCAGCACGGCGATGCCGTACGTGCCCTCGATGACCCGCAGGGTCTCGCGGACCTTGTCCTCCAGCTTCTCGGCCTGCGCGCGGGCGATGAGGTGGACGAGGACCTCGGTGTCGGTCTCGGAGAGGAACTCGACGCCGTCCGCCTCCAGCTTGCGGCGCAGGTCGGAGGCGTTGTCGATGATGCCGTTGTGGACGACGGCGACCTTGCTGTCGGCCGACATGTGCGGGTGGGCGTTCACGTCGGAGGGGGCGCCGTGGGTGGCCCAGCGGGTGTGGGCGATACCGGTGGTGCCCTTGAAGCGCGCCGGGACCTTGGCCTCCAGGTCACGGACCCGGCCCTTGGCCTTGACCATCTTCAGACCGGTGGTCTTCGGGGAGGTGACGACGATGCCCGCGGAGTCGTAGCCGCGGTACTCCAGGCGCTGCAGTCCCTCCAGCAGCAGGGGCGCCACGTCACGCTTCCCGATGTATCCGACGATTCCGCACATATAGGTGTATCCCTCAGTCTCAGCCGTAGACCAGGCGGCGCAGCTGCCTGAGCGTGAGCTCCGGCGGCGCCACCGCGCGGTATTTCAGGTCCGCCCCGATCCGTTCGAAGATCGCCGCGTTCACCATGCCCTGGGCCTGGAGCTCGCGGTGGCGGCGACGGACGTACTCCTCGGTCGTCTCGTCGAAGTAGGCGAGAACGTCCTGGATCACGCGCAGCGCTTCGCCCCGGCTCAGGGGTGTGGAGCGCGTCAGGTGATCAACGAGTTCGTCGTGCACCCGGTAGATCCTGGGGGACCGCAGGCCGTTTCGCAAGAATCCTGCCCGATTTCGGGCAAGCCCCTGTTAAGGGCTCTTGGGAGAACATTGAATCTGTTATGGGCCCCTGTTCGTGAGCCGTCCATCCTGTGTCCCGCGACCCGTCGCCTGAGCAGACGAGTTTCAGACGCCATGGACACTCCTCGCATGGGCGTACCGGAGCAGCTGGCCGAGCGCATGAGCATCGCCGAGCAGCACGAGTACCTGCGCGCCAGATTCTCCCGGCGCACGATGATCAGAGGCGGCGCCGTCACCCTGGGCGCCGTCGCGGGTGGCGCGTTCGTACCGGGCGCCACCGCCCAGGCCGCCGTGCCGACGCGGCCCGCCACGAGCACCGAGCACGTCGACGGCGCCCTGGTCGCCCCCTTCGGCCGCCACCTCGCCTTCGGCGGCGACCCCCGTACCGAGATCACCGTCTCCTGGCAGGTCCCGGTCGCGGTGAAGAAGCCCTTCATCCGGATCGGCGCCCACCCCTGGGACCTCTCCCGCAAGATCGAGGCCGAGGTGCGCACCCTGTACACCCCGGCCGGTGTCGGCGCCAGCGGCGACCACACCCAGTACTACCTGCACGCCGAGCTCACGCACCTCAAGCCCGGCAGGACCTACTACTACGGCGTCGGCCACGCCGGCTTCGACCCGGCCGCCCCGCACCTGCTGGGCACCCTCGGCACCTTCACCACCGCCCCCGCGCACAAGAAGCCCTTCACCTTCACCGCCTTCGGCGACGAGGGCGTCAGCTACCACGCCCTCGCCAACAACAGCCTGCTGCTCGGCCAGAACCCGGCCTTCCACCTGCACGCCGGTGACATCGCCTACGGTGACCCGGCCGGCCAGGGCAAGGCCACCGACACCGGCTTCGACTCGCGCGTGTGGGACCAGTTCCTGGCCCAGACCGAGTCCGTCGCCAAGTCCGTGCCGTGGATGCCGGCCTACGGCAACCACGACATGGAGGCCTGGTACTCGCCCAACGGCTACGGCGGCGAGGACGCCCGCTGGAACCTGCCCCGCAACGGCCCCGACAAGAAGAACCTGCCGGGCGTGTACTCCTTCGTCTACGGCAACACGGCGGTCATCTCGCTGGACGCCAACGACATCTCCTTCGAGATCCCGGCGAACCTCGGCATCTCCGGCGGCACCCAGACCAAGTGGCTGGAGGCGCAGCTGAAGAAGTTCCGCGCATCCAAGGACGTCGACTTCGTCGTCGTCTTCTTCCACCACTGCGCCTACTGCACCTCCACCGCGCACGCCTCGGAGGGGGGCGTCCGCCAGGAGTGGGTGCCGCTGTTCGAGAAGTACACCGTGGACCTGGTCATCAACGGCCACAACCACCAGTACGAGCGCACCGACGTCATCAAGGCGGGCGCGGTCACCAAGAAGCTCCCGATCGGCGGCACGGCGTACCCGGAGACGGACGGCGTGGTGTACGTGACGGCGGGCGCGGCCGGCCGCAGCCTCTACGCGTTCAGCGCCCCGCTGTCCTACGAGGGCCACGAGAACGAGGTCGACTCGGTCGCCTCCTTCATCAACACCAAGGACGGCAAGGTCAACGAGACGGTCACCTGGTCGCGCGTGCGCTACCTCGACTACTCGTTCCTGCGCGTGGACGTCACCCCCGCGGCCAAGGGCCGGCACGCCACCCTGACGGTGCGCGGCATCGCCGAGACCGGTGAGCAGGTCGACCACTTCACGGTGGCCCGCAGGGCCAAGTGACACCGCTCCCGCGCCCCGGCCGCCGGGGCGCGGGAGAGACAGGCGGTCCCCGGGCGGGTGAGGACTACATCCGCCTGAGGACCGCCTGTTTGGCCTGGGTGAACTCCGCCTCGGTCAGGACACCGGCGCGGTGGAGTTCGCCGAGTTCGCGCAGCCGCCGCAGCAGCGCGTCGTGGCCGTCCTCCCCGGCGGGCGGCAGCTGCCGGGGCACCCGGGGTCCCGCCCCGCGCGGGTCGGCGGCGGCCGGGTGGGGGAGGCGGGCCTGCACGGCCGCGGCGACCAGCGCCATCAGGGGGTCCTTCCGGAACCCCCACAGCTCCACGGCGTTGGGGTCGTACTTCGGCGGGGCCGTGCTGGGGGCGTGCCGGACGGTGAAGCGCAGGTGCCCGTTCTCCAGGCCGGCCGCCGGGTGCCACTCCACGGAGGTGATCTCGGGCAGCGTGAGGACGCGCGGGCCGGCGGCGGCCTTGGTGTCCTCCGTCCTCCAGTTCCACTCCAGCCGGACCCGCTCGCCGTCGAAGCCCGCGCTGCCGTCCCCCGCGGAGGCCGCCACCGGGACGGCGGGGCCCGGCAGCAGATACGCGTCGACCGGGTCGGCCGGCACCCGGTCCAGGAGCAGCGCCTCGCGGACCTCCTCGACCAGGTACTCGGCGACGCCGTACCGGTCGGAGCGGACGGTCAGCTGGTAGGGGTCGTCGGGTTCGCCGAGCCGACCGCCGGTGGCGCGCAGCAGCGGGTCGGCGCCGTCGCGCAGCCGCAGTCTCATCCGGCCGGACCGCCTGCCCTGCTCGAACGAGATCCCCGCCAACGCGCCCAGCGGTACGACCAGTTCACCCAGGGCCCGGCGGAAGGGGCTGACGTCCCTGTCGCGTCCCGGTGTCAGCCGCAGGGCGTCGGCGTCGAAGGCCCAGGTGCCGTCCTTCTGGATGATTTCCGCCATGGGCGGATTGTCCCACCCCGGACTCTGCCCGCCGGGCCGGCGGGCACCCCGCGGGACGGTACCGCGGGGCGCCCGGCCGTCCCCGGCGGCCGGTCACCGGCCGGCGAGGGGGTTCTCCAGGGTGCCGGCCAGCTGGAGCGCGCCGGAGGGGTCGGCGAGGTCCACCATCTGCCGGTTGTCGCGCAGCTGGAGCCGGTTGAGGCAGGACAGGGCGAACTCCGGGGCGAACAGGTCGTACTGCCGGAACCGGTCGGCGAGTTCGGGCGCCGACCGCTGGTAGTCGCGGGCGACCTCGGCGACGGTGTCCCAGAAGCCGTCCTCCTCCAGGATCCCCTCGGCGGCGAGGTTCGCGGCCAGGAAGCGGAAGAAGCAGTCGAAGACGTCCGTGAACACCGACAGGAGTTTCATGTCCTCCGGCACCTCGACCCGGACGCGCCGCACCTCCGGCGGCAGCACCGCGTCCGGGTCCATGACCGCGATCTCCTCGGCGATGTCCTTGTAGACCGCGCGCCGCACCGCGCCGTCCGCCAGGACGAGGATCACGTTCTCACCGTGCGGCATGTAGACCAGGTCGTAGGCGTAGAAGCTGTGCAGCAGCGGGGTGAAGTAGGCCCGCAGATACCCGCGCAGCCACTCCCTCGGGGGGAGCCCGGACCGTTCGATCAGCGCGCCCGCGAAGGAGGCGCCCTCGTGGTCCACGTGCAGCAGGGAGGCCATCGTCGCCAGGGACTCGCCGTCCGCCAGGGAGGGGACGGGGCTCTCGCGCCACAGCGCCGCGAGCATCTTCCGGTACGGCGAGTAGCGGTCCGTGGCCGCCTCGTACTCCAGGTGCCGGTAGCCGACCGCGGCCCGCTCGCGGATGATCGTCAGGCCCGTCGACCTCAGCACCGGGTCGTTCGCGACGAGCTGCGCCAGCCAGTCGTTGATCGCGGGGGTGGCCTCCATGTAGGCGGCGGACAGGCCCCGCATGAAGCCCATGTTGAGGACGGACAGGGCCGTCTTCACATAGTGCTTGCCGGGGTGGGAGGTGTTGAAGAAGGTCCGGATGGACTGCTGGGCCAGGTACTCGTCGTCGCCCTCCCCGAGGCACACCAGGTGGCCGCGCGCGACCTCGGCGGCGAAGGTCACGGTCAGCTTGTTCCACCACTGCCAGGGGTGGACGGGGATGAGGAGGTAGTCGGCGGGGTCGAGACCCCGGTCGCGGAGGGTGGCGGTGAAGCGGTCCAGGGTCGCGTCCCCGAGTTCCTCCCGCACG
Organism: Streptomyces sp. NPDC005574; assembly: GCF_040605435.1. Lineage (NCBI taxonomy): Bacteria > Bacillati > Actinomycetota > Actinomycetes > Kitasatosporales > Streptomycetaceae > Streptomyces > Streptomyces sp. NPDC005574. Next base: position 89,928 of record NZ_JBEXCW010000012.1, on the reverse strand, counting down.
AAGGACTCGTACTCGATGCCCACCCCGGCCGTGAACGCGGCCCGGGAGCGGTGCGCGGCCAGCCACACCAGCCGGACCGGGCTCGCGGCCTCGGGGGCGTACGACAGGTAGTCGTGCATGCCGAAGCCGAGCCGGCCGTTGTTGGCGACGAAGCAGGGATGGCCCTCGGTCATCCCGGTCTCGATCGCCTGGAAGCCGCCGCCGGCGAGTTCGGCGGACCGGATCCGCGGCTTGGTGAGCTTGTAGCAGGTGCCGGACAGGGTGGAGGAGATCTCCTCCAGGTAGACCGGCAGGATCTCGTCGCTCAGACCGAGCGACTTCCGCAGCTCGACGAGGAAGTCCAGTGCCTCCAGCGGCAGTTCGGTCCCGTCGCGGTGCCGGGTGATCGAGTCGGCGTCCACCTGCCAGTGGTCCAGGGCACGGCGGACGGCGGTGAAGCGGTAGCGGGTCAGGCCGTCGTCGCCGCGCACCACGTACCCGTCGCCGTCCGGCTCGGGCGTGATCAGCCGCTCGTGCGCGAACTCGGCGAGCGCCTTGCGGATCAGCAGGCGGTTGGCCCGCTCCCAGCGTTCGGGGGAGAGGTGGTCCACGGCGTCGGCGAGGCTCATACGGACACCCCGGTCGCCGCGGTGAACCGCTCGCGGGTGCAGAAACCGAGCAGGGCCCGCTTCTCCGGCTTGCTGATCACCCGCTCGGGCAGGAATCCGACGGCCTCGTTCAGCGCGTGCACCGCCTTGTTGTCCACGTCGGGTTCGACGACGACGCGGGTGGTGGCGGGGTCCGTGAACAGGTGCGCCATGACAGCGGTGATGACGGCCCGGGTGAAGCCGTGCACCGGTGTGTCGGTCGGCGCGACGAGGAAGTGCATGCCGACGTCGCCCGGTTCGGGCGGGTAGAGGCCGACGAGTTCCCGGTGCGCCGGGTCGTACCGCTCCATCAGGAAGGCGGGGACGCCGTCGTGCAGGCCGAGGTACGCGTCGTGGTGCTCGTCGGCGGCTATCTCCATGTAGGCCCGCTCGACGTCCTCCAGCCTGGCGTCACCCATCATCCAGAAGGCCGACTTGGGGTGGGTGACCCAGCCGTGCAGCAGTTCGGCGTCCTTCAGCGGGTCGAGCGGGCGGACGGAGAGAGCACCGATCCCGGTGCCGGGGGTGGTCATACCGCGAACTCCTGGAAGGCGATCGTCTTCTCGACGGGGTAGGGGTCGGTGCCGAGCAGCTCACGGATGATGTAGCTGTTGCGGTACGCGCCCATGCCCAGGTCGGGGGAGGTGATGCTGTGCGTGTGGACTCCCGCGTTCTGCAGGAAGACGCCTCTGCCGGTGACGTCCACGGCGTAGTTGCGGGCGAGGTCGAAGTTGCCGTGCGAGTCGTAGCGCAGCCGGTGACGCACGGGCTTGAGGAACTCGGGCTCGGTGTACTTGTAGCCGGTGGCGAGGATCAGGCCCTCGGAGCGCAGTTCGTAGTCCCTGCCCTGTTCCTCCTGGCGCAGGCCGAGGGTGTACGTCCCGTCCGTGTGGGCGGCCGAGGTGAGCGCGGAGTTGGTGAGCAGCCGGGTGGGGACCGGGCCGCCGAGGTTCTTCCGGTAGAGCAGGTCGAAGATCTCGTTGATCAGGTCGCCGTCGATGCCTTTGAACAGGCCCTTCTGTTGCTCGGTGAGGCGGTAGCGGGTCTGTTCCGGCAGCGCGTGGTAGTAGTCGACGTACTCCGGGGAGGTCATCTCCAGCGTGAGCTTGGTGTACTCCAGCGGGAAGAAACGCGGGGAGCGCGTGACCCAGTTCAGCCGGTAGCCGTGGACGTCGATCTCGCTGAGCAGGTCGTGGTAGATCTCGGCGGCGGACTGGCCGCTGCCGACCAGCGTGATCGACTCCTTCGCCTGGAGCTCCGCCTTGTGCTGGAGATAACGGGAGTTGTGGATGAAGTCGCCGCCCAGGCCCCGGCAGGCGTCGGGGATGTGGGGCGGGGTGCCGGTGCCGAGGACCAGGTGCCGGGCGCGGTGGAGGTCCCCCGCCTCGGTGCGCACGTCGTACAGCTCGGCGTCTTCGTCGTACGTCACCTCGGTGACCGTCGTGCCGAAGCGCACGCTGTCCAGCTTGTTCGCGGCCCACCGGCAGTAGTCGTCGTACTCCACGCGCAGCGGGTAGAAGTTCTCCCGGATGTAGAACGAGTACAGCCGGCCGCGCTCCTTCAGGTAGTTGAGGAAGGAGTACGGCGAGGTCGGGTCGGCGAGGGTGACCAGGTCCGACAGGAACGGGGTCTGGAGGTGGGCGCCGTCCAGGAACATGCCCGCGTGCCACTCGAAGTCGGGCTTCGACTCCAGGAAGACCCCGTCGAGTCCGGCGATGGGCTCGGTCAGGCAGGCCAGGCCGAGGTTGAAGGGCCCGAGCCCGATGCCCACGAAGTCGTGTGTGTGCGTGCGGGGTTCAGGATGCGCGGTCAAGGGACTCTCCCAGGTACTGCTCGGCGTGGCCGGCGATCAGGTCGAGGACGGCGGTGATGTCGGCCCTCGTGGTCTCGGGGTTCAGCAGGGTGAACTTCAGGTAGTGGCGGCCGCCCACCTTGGTGCCCGCGACCACCGCGTCGCCGGAGGCGGCGAGGGCCTTGCGGGCGTACAGGTTGGCGCGGTCGATCTCGGCCGGGTCGGTGACGGCGGCCGGGATGTGCCGGAAGACCAGGGTGGACAGGCTCGGCTCGACGACGACGTCGAAGCGCGGGTCGGCGACCAGCAGTTCCCAGCCCGACCGGGCCAGGTCGCAGACCTCGTCGAAGAGTTCGCCGATGCCGTCGGCGCCCATCACACGCAGCGTCATCCACAGCTTGAGCGCGTCGAAACGGCGGGTGGTCTGCAGGGACTTGTCGACCTGGTTGGGGATGCGCTCCTCCACCATGCGGCGCGGGTTGAGGTACTCCGCGTGGTAGGTGGCGTGCCGAAGGGTGGAGCCGTCGCGGACCAGCACGGCGGAGGAACTCACCGGCTGGAAGAACGACTTGTGGTAGTCGACGGTGACCGAGTCGGCGCGCTCGATGCCGTCGATGCGCCCGCGGTACCTGCGGGAGGCGAGCAGCCCGCAGCCGTAGGCCGCGTCGACGTGCAGCCAGGTGCCGTGGCGCGAGCACAGTTCGGCGATCTCCGGCAGCGGGTCGATGGAGCCGAAGTCGGTGGTGCCGGCCGTGGCGACGACGGCCATCGGGATCAGGCCCTCCCGCTCGCAGCGCTCCAGCTCGCGGGCGAGCGCCACGGTCTGCATGCGCTTGTCGTGGTCGACGGGGATCGACACGACCGCGTCGGGGCCCAGGCCGAGCAGTTTCGCGGACTTCTGCACGCTGAAGTGGCTGACCTCGGAGGCGAAGACGCGCAGCGGGGCGAGCGATCCGGCGGTCTTCGCCTCCTCGCGGGCCAGCAGCAGCGCCTGGAGGTTGGACTGGGTGCCGCCGGAGGTGAACACGCCGTCGGCGGCCGGGCCGAGGCCGATGCGCGCGGTCGTCCAGTCGATCAGCTTGCGCTCGATGAGGGTGCCTCCGGCCGACTGGTCCCAGGTGTCGAGGGAGGAGTTGACGGCGGACAGGACCGCCTCGCCGAGCAGGGCCGGGATGACGACCGGGCAGTTGAGGTGGGCCAGGTAGCGGGGGTGGTGGAAGTAGACCGCGTCCCGCAGGTAGACCTCCTCCAGCTCGTCCAGGGCGGCCGTGGTGTCGAGCAGGGGCCGGTCGAGGTCGATCCGGTCGACGCGGGGGGAGAGGGCGTCGACCGTGACGCCGGTGAACGGTCGTTCGGTGGTGGCGAGTTTGGCCGCCACCCGCTCCACGCCCTCCGTCACGGAGCGGCGGTACTGCTCCGTGGTCGTGTCATTGAGCAGGTGCGAGCGCATCTGGGGGTCCTCCGGTGGGGACGGTCCGTGCGGGACGGGGAAGAGCGGCGACTCTAACTTAGGTAAGCCTAACCTAATCAGTTGACCTCGAAACTCCGCCCTTCCGTGACCGGCGTCACTCCGGACGGGGCCGCCGTCACTCGGCCTCGCGCAGCTGTTCCTCGCTCAGCCCCTGCCGCCAGTAGCCCACGAACGTCACCCGCCGGCGGTCGATGCCGCGCTCGCGCACGAAGTGGCGGCGCAGCGCCTTCACGCACCCGGACTCGCCCGCGATCCAGACGTACGGGTGCTCCGCGGGCGGGAGTCGCGCCCCACGGATCGCCTGGAGGGCCGCCGGGGAACCCGGGGCGGAGGGGGAGTCCGGGGAGCCTGGGGAGCCGTCCCCGCCGTGTCCCTGGCGCACCAGCCAGGTGATCTCGGCGTCCGCCTCCGTCGCCAGGTCCTGGATGTCCCCGGCGTCCCGCACCTCCAGCCAGACGCGGGCGCGGGTGCCGGCCGGCAGTGAGGCGACGATCGCGGAGACGGCCGGCAGCGCGGTCTCGTCACCCCACAGGACCACCAGGTCGGTGTCCTGGGGCGGCCGGAACCGGATCGCCCGGTTGTCGGCGACCGCCGGGCCGAGCATCACGACCCGGTCACCGGCGGCGGCCCGCGCGGCCCACCGGGAGGCGGGACCGGCCTGGACGGCGGACCCGGGCTCCACGCCGTGCAGCACGAAGTCGACGTCGATCTCGGCCGTGTTCCCACAGGCGTCGCGGCGCAGTGCGCGCAACGTGTACGAGCGCATCACCGCCCGTACGCCGTCGGGCAGTTCACGCCACGCCTGCCACCAGCCGTCGCCCAGTTCGTACGGCACGGCCGGTTCGGACTGGCCTGGATGCGGCAGGAAAAGGGACAGGCTCTGGTCGTGTCCGTGGGAGTGGAACGCGAGCAGGTCGGGCCCGGCGAAGGTGACCCGGACCAGGGACGGGCCGAGCCGCCTCGTTCCGGTGACCTGGAGGGAGAAGAAGCGGAACGGGGCGGCGACGGCCGTCGTCATGAGGGCTCCTGAGCGTGCGGGGGTGTCAGGAAGGGCGGAGGGTCAGCTGACCTTCTTCGCCTGCTCCAGCGCCTCGGCGAGGTTGGTGAGCAGCGGGACGCACTTGTCGTACGACAGGATCGGCTCGGGGGAGCGCGCGATGACCTGGCCGGCCTTGACGGCGGGCAGCTTCTTCCAGGTGGCCTCGGTGATGTCGGCCGGCTGGATGGTCGAGGAGCGGTCGTCCATCATGATGATGTCCGCCGGGTACTTGTCGACGTTCTCCCAGCTCAGGGACTCGTACCAGCCGCCGCCGACGGCCTTGGCCTTCTCCGGGGGCTCCACGAGGTTCACGCCGAGGGCCTTGAAGTACTCCAGGTCGACGGAGAGGTTGGAGCCGGAGACGTAGAAGAGTTCCTGGCTCGCGGAACCGGCCATCACCTTGATGTCGGGCTTGGCCTTCGCGGCGGCGCGCAGCCGGGTGGCCGCCGCCTCGAACCTCTTTCTGGCGCCGGTGACCCTGGCGGCCGTCAGGTCGGCGCCCAGCGACTCCGCGAGCTTCCACATGCGCTCCAGCGGCGCGGTGAGCTGACGGTCGTAGACGGAGATGCCGACGCTGGGGGCCAGCTTGGCGATCTTTCCCTTGGACGCCTCGGGGACGTACCAGAGGGTGCCGGCGTCGTCGAACATCGTGGAGATGAGGAGCTGGGGGGCGAGCGCCGCGTACTTCTCGACGCTGAACTGGTCCCAGGCGTTGCCGAGGACGGTCAGCTTGCTGACGTCCATGTCGCCGGCCTGCACGTCGGCCTTGCCGTCGGCGGTCTTCGTCGGGCCGAACACGCCCTTCACCTGGATGCCGTAGTCGTGGAGGGCGGCGGCGACACCGGTGAACGCGACGATGGTCGTGGGCACCTTGTCGAGCTTCACGGTCGTGCCGCGGTCGTCCTTGAACGTCCAGGGGCCCGACGCGGCGGCCGTGGTCCCCGCGCCCGAACCACCGCTTGTCTCTTTGTCGTCACCGCAGGCGGCGAGCGCGGCACCGAGGCCGAGTGCGCCGCCCGCGGCGAGGATGCCGCGGCGGGTGAAGCGGGGGGCACGGGCGTTGGGCATGAGTGTGCTGCTTTCGAACGGGGCGGAACGCCCGCCGGACAGGTTCGAACGAAGGTTAGCCTAACCTCATTAACTGTCCATAGGGCGGGCGCGACCCGCTCGCAGGCGGGTGGCCGGTCCGGTGCGGACCGGCCACGCGCGCGCGACGCTCGGACCCGACTGTCAGCCCGTCAGGCCCAACTCCCGCGCGATCAGCATCCGCTGCACCTCGCTCGTGCCCTCGCCGATCTCCAGGATCTTGGAGTCGCGCCACATCCGGGCCACCGGGTACTCGTTCATGAAGCCGTAGCCGCCGTGGATCTGCGTGGCGTCCCGGGCGTTGTCCACGGCGACCGTGGACGAGTACAGCTTCGCCAGCGCCGCCTCCTTCTTGAACGGGTCGCCGGACACCAGGCGGGAGGCCGCGTCGCGCCAGGCGAGACGGGCGGTGTGCGCCTTCATCTCCATGTCGGCGATCTTGAACTGGATCGCCTGGTTCGCCCCGATCGGGCGGCCGAACGCCTGCCGTTCCTTGGCGTAGCGCACCGACTCGTCCACACAGCCCTGCGCCAGGCCCGTCGCCAGCGCCGCGATCGCGACGCGGCCCTCGTCGAGGATGCGCAGGAACTGCGCGTAGCCGCGGCCCTGTTCGCCGAGCAGGTTCGCCGCCGGCACCCGGACGTCCTGGAAGGACAGTTCACGGGTGTCCGAGGCGTTCCAGCCGACCTTGGAGTAGGGGGCGGCGACGGTGAAGCCGGGCGTACCGGACGGCACGATGATCGCCGAGATCAGCGGCCTGCCGTCCGGCTTGCGGCCGGTGACCGCGGTGACGGTGACCAGGCCCGTGATGTCCGTGCCCGAGTTGGTGATGAAGCACTTGGTGCCGTTGATCACCCACTCGTCGGTGTCGGCGTCGAGGCGGGCCGTCGTACGGGTCGCCCCCGCGTCCGAGCCGCCGTCCGGCTCCGTCAGCCCGAACGCGCCGAGGATCTCCCCGGAGCACAGCCGGGGCAGCCACTCCCGCTTCTGGGCCTCCGTGCCGAAGAGATGCAGCGGCATCGCGCCCAGCGAGACACCCGCCTCCAGGGTGATGGCGACCGAGGAGTCGACCCGGGCGAGCTCCTCCAGGGCGATGCCGAGGGCGAGGTAGTCGCCGCCCATCCCGCCGTACTCCTCGGGGAACGGCAGCCCGAACAGGCCCATCCGCCCCATCTCGCGGACGATCTCGTACGGGAACTCGTGCCGCTCGTAGAAGTCGCCGATCTTCGGTGCGACGACGTCGTGGGCGAACTCCTCGACCGTACGCCGGAGTTCCTCCAGCTCGGGCGAGAGACGGTGGTCCAGGGACATGCTGATCACTCCTGGTGGGAGAGGGCTTTGACGGTGCGGGACGGGCTGGGTCGGCCCAGTCGTTCGGCCATCCACACGCTGGTGGCGGTGAGACGGCCCAGGTCCACCCCGGTGTCGACACCGAGGCCCTGGAGCATCCACACGAGGTCCTCGGTGGCGAGGTTGCCGGTCGCGGACTTCGCGTACGGGCAGCCGCCGAGGCCGCCCGCGGAGGCGTCGACGGTCGTGACGCCGAACTGGAGGGCGGCCAGGGTGTTCGCGAGCGCCTGGCCGTAGGTGTCGTGGAAGTGCACGCCGAGCGCGCCGGCCCCGACGCCCTGCTCGCCCAGCGCCGTGAGGAGTGCGAGAACGTGCCCAGGGGTCGCCACGCCGATGGTGTCGCCCAGGCTCAGCTCGTCGCAGCCCAGGTCCATGAGGGCCCGGCAGACCCGGACGACCTGGGCGACGGGGACCGCGCCCTCCCACGGGTCGCCGAAGCACATGGAGAGATAGCCCCGCACGTGCACGCCCTCCGCCTTCGCCCGCGCCACCACCGGCTCGAACATGGCCAGCGCCTCGTCCACCGTGCGGTTGAGGTTGGCCTTCGCGAAGGACTCGGTGGCGCTCGCGAAGACCGCGACCCGGCGGGCCCCGAGGGCGAGCGCGCGGTCGAGCCCGCGTTCGTTGGGCACCAGGACCGGCAGCGCCACCTCCAGATCGCTCACCAGCGGGAACAGCTGCTCGGCGTCGGCGAGTTGGGGCACCCACTTGGGGTGGACGAAGCTGGTCGCCTCGATCGTGGTCAGTCCCGCGCCGGCGAGGCGGCGGACGAACTCCGCCTTGACGGCCGTCGGCACGGTCGTCTTCTCGTTCTGCAGGCCGTCGCGGGCGCCGACCTCGTGGATACGCACCCGCGCGGGCAGGCCCGGGGCCGGCACCACCATGGGAAGGGTCACCGGTCCTCCTCCGCCGGGGCGATGACGGCCAGGACCTGGTCCATGGCGACCGTCGTGCCCGCGGTCACGTCCAGTTGGGCGACGGTGCCGGCGTGCGGGGCGGAGATGACGTGCTCCATCTTCATCGCCTCCACCACCAGCAGGCTCTGGCCCGCGCTCACCTCGTCGCCGACGGCGACCTTGACGACGGTGACCGTGCCGGGCATCGGCGCCGTGAGCGAGTCGGCGCCCGCGTGCGCCCCCCGGGTGAGGGACGCGGCGACCGGGTCGTGGTCACGGACCTGCCAGGCGTCGCCGTCGCGGCCCAGCCAGGTGCCGTCCGGCAGGGCGGCGAAGGTGTGGCTGACGCCGTCGAGCCGGCAGGTGAACCGGGCGTCCCCGTCCGTCGGCGGGGGCGGGCCGCCGTAGCCGCTTCGCGGGGTGTCCTCGCCCTCCAGCAGGACCTCGGTGCCGCCGTCCGCGCCGGCCCGCAGGCGGACCGTCACCGGGTCGTGCCCGGGCACGTGCAGAGGGTGGGCCGTCCAGGCGCGCTCGCCGCCCAGGCGCCAGCCGTCCGCGGCGGAGAACGGGTCCACCCAGCCCGCGCCGGGCGCGGGGGCGAGCGCGGCCTGACGCAGCAGCGCGGCCGCCGCGTACACCTCGCCCGGCACCTCGGTGGTCACCAGGGAGTCCACCTCCCGCTCCACCAGCCCGGTGTCCAACTCGCCCGCCACGACCGCCGGATGGGCCAGCAGCCGGCGCAGGAACCCGGCGTTGGTCGGCACGCCCAGCGTGACCGTCCGCGCGAGGGCGCCCCGGAGTCTGCGGAGCGCGGTCGCCCGGTCGGGGCCGTACGCGATCACCTTGGACAGCATCGGGTCGTACAGGCTGCCGACCTCGGTGCCCTCGCTGAGCCCGGAGTCGGTGCGCACGCCGTCGCCCTCGGGCTCGCTCAGCCGCAGCACCGTGCCGCCCGAGGGCAGGAACCCGCGCGCGGGGTCCTCGGCGCACAGGCGGGCCTCCACGGCGTGCCCGGTGAGCGTGACGTCCCGCTGCGTGTACGGCAGTCGCTCACCGGCCGCCACCCGCAGTTGCCACTCCACCAGGTCGAGGCCGGTGACCAGTTCGGTGACCGGGTGCTCCACCTGGAGGCGGGTGTTCATCTCCATGAAGTAGTACGAGGAGGGGTCGGTGCCGGGCACGATGAACTCCACCGTGCCCGCGCCCCGGTAGCCGCAGGAGCGGGCCGCCTGGACCGCGGCCTCGCCCATCGCGGCCCGGGTCGCTTCGTCGAGCAGGACGCTCGGCGCCTCCTCGATGATCTTCTGGTGCCGGCGCTGGAGGGAGCACTCGCGCTCGCCCAGGTGGATCACGCCGCCGTGGCCGTCGGCCAGGACCTGGATCTCGATGTGGCGGGGCCGGTCCACCCACCGCTCGACCAGGAGCGTGTCGTCCCCGAAGGAGGCGCGGGCCTCGCGCCGGGCGGCGGCGATCTCGTCGGCGAGGTCGGCCTCCGCGCGCACCAGGCGCATGCCCTTGCCGCCGCCGCCGGCGCTCGGCTTCAGCAGCACCGGCATGCCGATCTCCCGTGAGGCGGCGGCCAGTTCGCCGTCGGTCAGACCGCTGCCGCTGGACCCGGGCACCACCGGCACCCCGGCGGCGCGGACGGTCTCCTTGGCGCGGATCTTGTCGCCCATGAGGGAGATCGCGTCGGCGGGCGGTCCGATGAAGACGAGCCCGGCGTCGGCGCAGGCGCGCGCGAATCCGGCGTTCTCGGCGAGGAAGCCGTAACCGGGGTGGACGGCCTGGGCGCCGGTGCGTTCGGCCGCCTCCAGCAGCCGCGGCACCGACAGATAGCTCTCCGCCGCCGGCGCCGGACCGATGCGTACCGCCGTGTCGGCCTCCCGGACGTGCCGGGCGTCGGCGTCCGCGTCGGAGAAGACGGCCACCGAGCGCACGCCCAGCGAGCGCAGCGTGCGGATGACGCGGACGGCGATCTCGCCGCGGTTGGCCACGAGCACTGTGTCGAACATGGGTCCCCTCCTCACATCCGGAAGACGCCGAAGCGCGGCTCGCCCAGCGGCGCGTTGGCGCACGCGGTCAGGGCGAGTCCCAGCACCTGGCGGGTCTCCAGCGGGTCGATCACACCGTCGTCCCACAGGCGGGCGGTGGCGTAGTAGGCGTTGCCCTGGCGCTCGTACTGGGCGCGGATCGGGTCCTTGAAGGTCTCCTCGTCCTCGGTGGGCCAGGACTCGCCGCGCGCCTCCAGCTGGTCGCGCTTGACGGTCGCGAGGACGGAGGCCGCCTGCTCGCCGCCCATCACGGAGATCTTGGCGCCGGGCCACATCCACAGGAAGCGCGGCGAGTAGGCCCGGCCGCACATCGAGTAGTTGCCCGCGCCGTAGGACCCGCCGACCACCACCGTCAGCTTGGGCACGCGGGTGCAGGCCACCGCCGTGACCATCTTGGCGCCGTGTTTGGCGATGCCGCCCGCCTCGTAGTCCCGGCCGACCATGAAGCCCGAGATGTTCTGCAGGAACACCAGCGGGATGCCGCGCTGGTCGCACAGCTCGATGAAGTGGGCGCCCTTCTGGGCGGACTCGGAGAACAGGATGCCGTTGTTGGCGACGATCCCCACCGGGTGGCCGTGGATGCGGGCGAAGCCGGTGACCAGGGTCTGCCCGAACTCGGCCTTGAACTCCGCGAAGCGGGAGCCGTCGGCCACGCGCGCGATGACCTCGCGCACGTCGTAGGGGGTGCGGGAGTCGACCGGCACCGCGCCGTACAGCCCGAAGGGGTCGACCTTCGGTTCGGCGGGCGCCGTCACCTCCCAGGGCAGCGGTCCGCGCGCGGGGAGCGTGGCGACGATGTTCCGCACGATCCGCAGCGCGTGCGCGTCGTCCTCGGCGAGATGGTCGGTGACGCCCGACACGCGCGCGTGGACCTCGCCGCCGCCCAGTTCCTCGGCGGTCACCACCTCACCCGTGGCGGCCTTCACCAGCGGCGGTCCGCCGAGGAAGATCGTGCCCTGGCCGCGGACGATGACGGCCTCGTCGCTCATGGCCGGGACGTACGCCCCGCCGGCCGTGCAGGAGCCGAGCACCGCCGCGATCTGCGGGATGCCGGCGCCCGACATCCGGGCCTGGTTGTAGAAGATCCGCCCGAAGTGGTCGCGGTCGGGGAACACCTCGTCCTGCATGGGCAGGAAGGCGCCGCCGGAGTCGACCAGGTAGAGGCAGGGCAGCCGGTTGTCGAGGGCCACCTCCTGCGCGCGCAGGTGCTTCTTCACGGTCATCGGGTAGTACGTGCCGCCCTTGACGGTCGCGTCGTTGGCGACGATCACGCACTCGCGGCCGCTGACCCGGCCGATCCCGGCGATCACCCCGGCGGCCGGGGCCTGCCCCTCGTACATCCCGTCGGCGGCCAGCGGCGCCAGCTCCAGGAAGGGCGAGCCGGGGTCGAGCAGCGTGTCCACGCGCTCGCGCGGCAGCAGCTTCCCGCGCGCGGTGTGCCGGGCCCTGGCCCGCTCACCGCCGCCCAGCCGGGCCGCGGCCAGCTTGCCGCGCAGTTCCTCCACGAGGGCGCGGTGCGCCTCCTCGTTGGCCCGCCAGGCCTCCGACGCGGGATCAGCCGCGCTCTGGAGCTCCGGTGCCTCTTGCATCCTGCGGTCCCCTCACCCAGTGGTCGACTGGTTAATGAGCGTTAACCATTTCCGACAGGTTAACGACCGCTAACCTCCCTGTCTAGAATCGTTCGCATGACCACCAGAACCGACGCCCCCACCCGGCGCGAGCAGATCCTCAGGGAGGCGGCCCGGCTGTTCGCCGAGCGCGGTTTCCACGGCGTCGGAGTCGACGAGATAGGCGCCGCGGTCGGCATCAGCGGGCCGGGCCTGTACCGGCACTTCGCCGGCAAGGACGCGATGCTCGCCGAGTTGCTGGTCGGCATCAGCGGCCAGTTGCTGACGGGCGCGAAGCGGCGCGTCCAGGAGGCCCGGGAGGGCCGGGAGGCGGCGGCCCCCGGGGAGGTCCTCGACTCGCTCGTCGAGGGCCACATCGACTTCGCCCTGGACGACCGCCCGCTGATCACCCTGCACGACCGCGAGCTGGACCGGCTGCGGGACACCGACCGCAAGCTGGTGCGGCAGTTGCAGCGGCAGTACGTGGAGCTGTGGGTGGAGGTGGTCCGCGAGGTGTATCCGGGCCTCGCCGAACCGGCCGCCAGGTCCGCGGTCCACTCGGTCTTCGGCCTGCTCAACTCCACCCCCCACCTGGGTCGCCCCGGCGCCCTCCCCGGCCGCGCGATCACCGCGGCCCTGCTGCACCGCATGGCGAGGGGAGCCTTCGCGGCAGCGGGGGAGTGACGAGCGTTACGGCTCCCCCCTGCCCTGATCCTCTGGACGCGTCTGCCTACCCGCCGGTACGGTTAATGAGCAAGCGCTTAGCCGAGGGACCGTAACCACGCATTGAGCAACCCCCACGGCGAGCAACCACGTACGCGAGAGCGGCGCCGGTTTAGGCGCAAGGAAGGGTGGCGGCGGTGCGCCGTACGGTGTTCAACGAGGATCACGAGGCGTTCCGGGAGACCCTCCGGGCCTTCATCGAGGCCGAGGTCGTCCCCGTCTACGACGAGTGGTTCGCTGCCGGCCAGGCGCCGCGCGACTTCTACTACAAGCTCGCCGAGCTCGGCGTGTTCGGTATCCGCGTGGACGAGGAGTACGGCGGCGCGGGCATCGACTCGTACAAGTTCGAGGCCGTGATGTACGAGGAGACCGCCCGCGCGGGCGTGTCCTTCGGCGGCTCCGGTGTGCACGTGCTGCTGGGCCTGCCGTACATCAAGGCGCTCGCGTCCGACGAGCAGAAGAAGCGTTTCCTGCCGAAGTTCGTCTCCGGTGAGGAGATGTGGGCGCTGGCGATGACCGAGCCGGGCACGGGTTCGGACCTGGCGGGCATGAAGACCACCGCGAAGCTCTCCGAGGACGGCACGCACTACGTCCTCAACGGCGCCAAGACCTTCATCACCGGTGGTGTGCACGCCGACCGGGTCATCGTCTGCGCCCGCACCTCGGCGCCGACGGCGGAGGACCGCCGTTTCGGCATCTCCCTGTTCGCGGTGGACACGAAGTCCGAGGGCTACTCCGTCGGCCGCAAGCTCGACAAGCTGGGCCTGAAGACCTCCGACACGGCCGAGCTGGCGTTCGTCGACGTCAAGGTGCCGGTCGAGGACCTGCTCGGCGAGGAGAACAAGGGCTTCTACTACCTCGGCGGCAACCTGCCCTCCGAGCGCTGGGGCATCGCGTTCGGCGCGTACGCGCAGGCCAAGGCGGCTGTCCGGTTCGCCAAGGAGTACGTGCTGGAGCGCACGGTCTTCGGCAAGCCGGTCGCCCACTTCCAGAACACCAAGTTCGAGCTGGCCGCCTGCCAGGCCGAGGTGGACGCGGCCGAGGCCGTCGCCGACCGCGCGCTCGAGGCTCTCGACGCGGGCGAGCTCAGCGCCGCCGAGGCCGCCAGCGCCAAGCTGTTCTGCACCGAGGTCGCGCACCGCGTCATCGACCGCTGCCTCCAGCTGCACGGCGGCTACGGCTTCATGAACGAGTACCCGATCGCCCGCCTGTACGCGGACAACCGCGTCAACCGTATCTACGGCGGCACCAGCGAGATCATGAAGTCGATCATCGCGAAGAACATGGGTCTGTAAGGTCCGCGAAATTTCCGGCCGGTAGAACTGAGCCCCATGAGCCAGGCACTACTCGATCTCCTCGATCTGCTCGACCTGGAGCAGATCGAGGAGAACATCTTCCGCGGCCAGTCGCGGTCCGCCGTCGTCCCCCGGGTCTTCGGCGGGCAGGTCGCCGCGCAGGCGCTGGTCGCCGCCGGGCGGACGGTCCCCGCGGACCGTCACGCCCATTCCCTGCACGCGTACTTCCTGCGCCCCGGTGACCCCGGCGCGCCCATCGTCTACAACGTCGACCGGCTTCGCGACGGACGCTCGTTCACCACCCGCCGGGTGGTCGCCGTGCAGCACGGCAAGGCGATCTTCGGCCTGTCGGCGTCCTTCCAGACGTACGAGGAGGGGCTCGACCACCAGGCCCCGATGCCGCCGGCGCCGGACCCGGTGACGCTGCCGACCTCGCAGGAGCGGCTGCGCGGCTACCGCCATCTGGACCCGCGGGTGGTGGAGAAGTTCATCGAGGCGCGCGAGGCGATCGACCTGCGCCATGTGGAGGAGCCGCCCTACGGCGAGTTCGGGGCGCCCCGCGAGCCGCGTTCACAGGTCTGGTTCCGCACCAACGGCAAGCTCGAGGGCGCCGTCGACATCCCCCTGCTGCACGTGGTCCTCGCCACGTACGTCTCCGACATGACCCTTCTCGACTCCATCCTGATCGCGCACGGCCGGGGCGGCTGGGCCGTGGGGGACGTCGTCGGGGCCTCCCTGGACCACGCCATGTGGTTCCACCGGCCCTTCCGCGCCGACGACTGGCTGCTGTACGACCAGGAGTCGCCGTCCGCACACGGCGGCCGCGGTCTCGGGCAGGCCCGCATCTACACGCAGGACGGCCGGCTCGCCATCTCGGTCGTGCAGGAGGGCGTGGTCCGGGTCCCTCGGGAAAACTGAAGGACATGGCACAGGTGCAGGCACAGCAGACGGAGCAGCAGCAGGGCGGCGGCGAGAGCACCTTCACGGTGATCGTCGCCGCCGTCGCCAATCTGGGCATCGCGCTCGCCAAGGCGGTCGCCGGCGTCATCAGCGGATCGAGCGCGATGCTGTCGGAGGCCGCGCACTCCGTCGCGGACACGGTCACCGAGGTCCTGCTGCTGACCGCGCTGAAGCGCAGCGAGAAACCGGCCGACGAGGACCATCCGCTCGGCTACGGCCCCGAGCGCTACATCTGGGCCATGCTCGCCGCCGTCGCCACCTTCGTCGGCGGCGCGGTCTTCTCCCTCTACGACGGCGTCCACACCCTGGTGGCGGGGGAGGACCTGGGTGATCCCCTCGTGTCGTACATCGTGCTCGCCGTCGCCTTCCTGCTGGAGGGCTACTCCCTGCGCACCGGCGTCCGGCAGGCGCGCGGCGAGGCGGCCAGGGCCCGGGTGGCCTTCGGGCGCTACCTTCGGCACACCCCCGACACCGCTGTGAAGGCGGTCGTCCTGGAGGACTCCGCCGCCCTCGTCGGCCTGGTCCTCGCCGCGGGCGGACTGCTCGGCGGGCAGCTCTCCGGATCGGGGGTGTGGGACGGCGTCGCCTCGCTCCTCATCGGCGTGCTCCTGCTGTACGTCGCCTGGGTGCTCGGCCGCTCCAACGCCGAACTGCTCATCGGACGGCCGCTGCCGAAGTCCGTTCGGGAGCGGATCAGGGCGGAACTGCTCGCGGTGGAGCACATCGAGGCCGTACTGGAGCTGACCACGCTCGTGCAGGGCCCGCGGGAAGCACTCGTGGCCGCCAAGGTCGACTTCCGCGACATCTCGACGGCAGCCCAGATCGAGTGGGCCTGCGAGCAGGCCGAGCAGCGGCTGCGGGAGGTCGTCCCGGCGGTGAGCCGGGTCTACCTGGACCCGACGCCCGGGTACGCGCAGCGGCGGGCCGAAGGTCTCAACCCCTGGCCGTGACCGGCCCGCGAGCCCGGCCTGATCCGAACAAGCCCTAGCTCTGTGTGAGTCCGGCCTCCGACAGCAGGTACGCCGTCATCGGGTCGTAGTGGCGCGGGCTGAGGACGTGGTCGTCGAGGGGGACCGTCACCTGGACGGTGCCCTCCGCCTCGGCGAGGAACAGGGCCGGGTCGTTGGAGTCGGCGTAGCCCACGGAGTCCACGCCGTGCCGGCCGGCGTATCCGGCCCAGCCGTGGTCGGCGACGACCAGGTCGGGCAGCGGGCGCCCCTGGCGCTCCAGGGCGGTGAGGATCGCCTTCATGGGCTCGCCGGAGTGCGTGTGCCACAGCGTGGCGCCGTGTTCGAGCACCGCCACGTCCGCGAACTGCATGACGTACCCCTCGTCGGTCTGCAGCCCGTCGGGGATGACGACGATCTCGCAGCCGGCCGCGCGCAGGGCGGCGGCGGTGGCGCGGTGGACGTCGAGGAGGCCGCCCGGGTGGCCGGTCGCGAACAGCACCCGCTGCTGTCCTTCGGCGGCCTTGCGCAGCCGTCCCGCGAGACGCTGGAGGGCGTCGACGGTCAGCTCGGGGTCGATGGTGTCCTGGCCGAACCGGTACTCGGGATCGTCGTTCACGCCGACCCGCTCCGCCATCACCGCGAGCACGTCCTGCTCGTCGCTCCAGCGGTCGCCGAGTTCCAGGCCGAGCCAGAAGTTGCGGACGCCGTTGGAGAGCTGGCGGTAGTGGGAGAGGTTGTTCTCGCGGGGTGTCGCGACGTCGCCCGCGATGCGGGTCCGTACGAGGTGGTCGACGAGCTCGGCGCGGCTGGGTGTCCCGGGTATCGGCATGGTTCCCATTGTGAGGCAGGCGACTGCGCGAGTTCCCGGCGTCCCGCCCGCTGGGACGTGTGTCACTGGTCCTCTTGACGCAGGGCGAACCACAGCTCCATGCGTACGTCCGCGTCGTCCAGGTCCGTGCCGAGGAGGGCCGCGCAGCGCGCGATCCGCTGCCGGACGGTGTTGCGGTGCACGCCCAGGGCCACCGCCGTGCGGTCCCAGCCGCCGTGCAGGGAGAGCCAGGTGCGCAGGGTCTCGGTGAGCGCGGGCAGCGCGGCCACGGGCGCGAGGACGGCCCGGGCGTGGGCTGCGGCCTCGTCGCGGGGGAGCAGCGCGGCGAGCCCGGCCCGGGAGCCGTGCCGGACCAGGTCGGTGCGGGTGGCGCGGGCCCGGGCCAGGGCGCGGGCCGCCCGGGCGTCGGCGGCCGCCCACTCCCCGGGGGTGACGGCGTCGCTGACGCCCAGGGTCCAGCCGGGCTGCGGGGCCGGTTCCCGGCCGGCCGGGACGAGGACCCGCACGACGTCCGGCGCCAGGTCCACCAGCGCGGACCCGAGGGCCGCGCCCAGCGCGGCGGCGGCCATGGCGTCGGGCGCCCGGGTGTCCGGGCGGGCGTGCACGACGAGCCACCGCTGCCGCCCGCCGAGCAGCGGGGCGACCTCCTCGGGCGCCGCGCCCAGCAGCAGCCGTACGAGCGCCGACGAGCGGTCCGCCCCCGCTTCGCCGCGCTGTTCGCCGGTCAGCAGGGAGAGCAGGACCGCGGCGACGGAGGCGATCGTGTGATCCCCCGGCTCCCGCCCCGGCACCACCACCCCCAGCACGAACCCCTCCCCGGCCCCCAGGGCGTAGGCGGCGAGGTGCGCGTCACCGGCGGTGTCGGTCGCGGAGGCGGGGTGCGCGGGGCCGGGCCCCGGTTCGGGGCCGGTCGCCCCGGCTTCCGCGCCTCCCTCGCCGCGGGGGCCCGGGGGCGCCGGCCGTACGACCCCTGCCAGCGTCGCCAGCGCGTTCCTCGTGCCGGGTCCGGGCTCCCGGCCCGCCGAGGCGATCTCCGCGCCTTCCGGGCCGTAGAGCACCGCCCGGCCGCCCAGGCGCTGGGCGAGCCGGCGCAGCACCGAGGGGACCGGGTCGGGGCCCGAGGCGGCGGCCGCCAGGCTCTGCTGGGCGGCCGTGACGCGGCGGAGTTCCGCCAGGCGGGCCTGCGCCATCAGCTGCCAGACCGCGCGGGCCACCCCCGAGAACGTGGTCTGCGGCGGCACCTCCAGCAGCGGCAGCCCGTACGCCTCGCAGGCCGCCACCAGCGCCCCCGGCACCGTGTCGTGCACCGGGGCCAGGCCGAAGCCGAGGGCCGCGCCGCCCGCCGCCACGATCCGCGAGACGTAGCCGTCGAAGTACTCCCCCGGTCCCGACCTCGCTCGACCGGGACCCCCGGCGGACACGGCCGCCTCCGGGATGTGCACGCCGGCCGTCAGCAGCAGCTCCCCGCCCAGCAGGTACGGGTACGGGTCGGCCATCTCCGAGGTGTGCGCCCAGTGGATCACGATGCCCGGGTCCGCCGGCCCGGCGACGCGGCGCAGGGCCAGGTCCTCACGGGCCAGCAGGGCCGCGAGGGGCACGGGCGGGGTCGGCGGAACGGCGGGGTCCGGCATGGTGGACGTTTCCTCCGTCCGGGGAGTCGGGAGTGGATGAAACGTACACTTCGCAGTCGCTTTCCGGCCACCTAGTGTCGGTCCCGACCGGCGGCCACGGGTACGGGCGGATGTCCCCGTGAACCGCCGCCGGCCGTCCCCGGTATCTGCACGACACGCCACCGACCGTGCGCGAAGGAGAGCCCCATGGCCGTCGACTACACAGTGATCGTCGTCTACCTGGCCGGCATGCTGGCCGTGGGCTGGTGGGGCATGCGCCGCGCCCGGTCCAAGAGCGACTTCCTCGTCGCCGGACGACGGCTCGGGCCCGCGATGTACTCCGGCACCATGGCGGCCATCGTCCTCGGCGGCGCCTCCACCATCGGCGGCGTGGGACTGGGCTACCAGTACGGACTGTCCGGGGCGTGGATGGTCTTCACCATCGGCCTGGGCCTGCTCGCGCTGAGCGTCTTCTTCTCCGCCCGCATCGCCCGCCTCAAGGTCTACACCGTCTCCGAGATGCTCGACCTGCGCTACGGCGGCCGGGCGGGCGTGATCTCCGGTGTCGTCATGTGGGCGTACACCCTGATGCTCGCGGTGACCTCCACGATCGCCTACGCCACGATCTTCGACGTCCTCTTCGACATGAACCGGACCCTCGCGATCGTCCTCGGCGGCTCCATCGTCGTCGCCTACTCGACGCTCGGCGGCATGTGGTCCATCACGCTCACCGACATGGTGCAGTTCGTCGTGAAGACCGTCGGCGTGCTGCTCCTGCTGCTGCCGATCGCGGTGGTCCGGGCCGGCGGCTTCTCCGAGATGCGGGCGAAACTGCCCACCGAGTACTTCGACCCGCTGGGCATCGGCGGCGAGACGATCTTCACCTACGTGCTGATCTACACCTTCGGCATGCTCATCGGCCAGGACATCTGGCAGCGCGTGTTCACCGCCCGCGGCGACCGCACCGCGAAGTGGGGCGGCACCGTCGCCGGCACCTACTGCCTCCTCTACGCCCTCGCCGGCGCCGTCATCGGCACCGCGGCCAAGGTGCTCTACCCCACGCTCTCCAGCCCCGACGACGCCTTCGCGACCATCGTCAAGGACGAGCTGCCCGTCGGTGTGCGCGGTCTGGTGCTCGCCGCCGCCCTGGCCGCCGTGATGTCGACGTCCTCCGGCGCGCTCATCGCCTGCGCGACCGTCGCCAACAACGACATCTGGTCCCGGCTGCGCGGAGCGGTCCGGCCGGCCGCCGGGGACGCGCGGGACGAGGTCCGGGACAACCGGGTGTTCATCCTGGTGATGGGTCTCGCGGTGATCGGCACCGCGATCGCCCTCAACAACGTCGTCGAGGCGCTGACCGTGGCGTACAACCTGCTGGTCGGCGGCCTGCTCGTGCCGATCCTCGGCGGACTGCTGTGGCGGCGCGGCACCGTGCGGGGCGCCCTCGCCGCCGTCACCGTCGGCGGCCTCGCGGTGATCGGCCTGATGGCGGGCTACGGCATCCTCGCCAACGAACCCGTCTACTACGGCCTGCTGTCGTCCCTGGCCGCCTACGTCGTCGTGTCCCTGGCGACCCGGCCGACCGACGCCGCCGTCCTCGCCGCCTGGCGCGAGCGGCTCGCCGGCCGGAGCCCCGAACGCGCGTCCGAACCCGTGGCGGCTTCCCAGTAAAGTCGTCAGAAGACGCAGTACATACGCGATGTAGCGTAGGAAAGAAGGCAGTTCCCCATGAGCAGCAACGAGACGCCCCGCGGCCCCGTCGACTCCTCCCGGATCCCGCGCTACGCCGGACCCGCGACCTTCGCCCGGCTGCCCCGCCTGGACGAGGTCGGCCGCGCCGACGTCGCCGTGATCGGCGTGCCCTTCGACTCGGGCGTCTCCTACCGGCCGGGCGCCCGCTTCGGCGGCAACGCGATCCGCGAGGCGTCCCGGCTGCTGCGCCCGTACAACCCGGCCCAGGACGCGTCGCCCTTCGCGCTGGCGCAGGTCGCGGACGGCGGCGACATCGCCGTGAACCCGTTCAACATCAACGAGGCCGTCGAGACCGTCGAGGCCGCCGCCGACGACCTGCTCGGCACCGGCGCCCGCCTGATGACCCTGGGCGGCGACCACACCATCGCGCTGCCCCTGCTGCGGTCCGTGGCGAAGAAGCACGGCCCGGTCGCCCTGCTCCACTTCGACGCGCACCTCGACACCTGGGACACCTACTTCGGCGCCGAGTACACCCACGGCACGCCGTTCCGCCGCGCGGTCGAGGAGGGCATCCTCGACACCTCGGCGCTGTCCCACGTCGGCATCCGCGGCCCGCTGTACGGCAAGCAGGACCTCACCGACGACGAGAAGATGGGCTTCGGCATCGTCACCTCCGCCGACGTCTACCGCCGGGGCGCCGACGAGGTCGCCGACCAGCTCCGCCAGCGCATCGGCGACCGCCCGCTGTACATCTCCATCGACATCGACTGCCTCGACCCGGCGCACGCGCCCGGCACGGGCACGCCGGAGGCGGGCGGCATGACCTCCCGCGAACTCCTGGAGATCCTGCGCGGCCTCGCCTCCTGTCACCTCGTCTCGGCCGACGTCGTCGAGGTGGCCCCCGCCTACGACCACGCCGAGATCACGTCGGTGGCCGCGTCCCACACGGCGTACGAACTGACCACGATCATGTCCCGCCAGATTGCCGAGGCCCGCGCGAAGTGACTCACGACCACGACCTGGAACTCCGTCCCACGCCCGCCCAGACGGAGGCCGCGCTGAACCCTCCTCCCGGCCGCAACGGCGGAGACCTGGTCGTGGAGACACTGGCCGGGCTCGGCGCGACCACCGTGTTCGGGCTGCCCGGCCAGCACGCCCTCGGCATGTTCGACGCGCTGCGCCGCTCGGAC
Source organism: Streptomyces sp. NPDC005574 (assembly GCF_040605435.1). Lineage (NCBI taxonomy): Bacteria > Bacillati > Actinomycetota > Actinomycetes > Kitasatosporales > Streptomycetaceae > Streptomyces > Streptomyces sp. NPDC005574. Next base: position 68,761 of record NZ_JBEXCW010000012.1, on the reverse strand, counting down.
CTGCGGTACGTGGGCCTGCGGGTGGAGAACAACGCGGGCTTCGCGGCCGACGCCTACGGCCGGATCACCGGCGAGGCGGCGCCGCTGCTGCTGTCCACCGGTCCGGGCGCGCTGACCTCGCTGGCCGCGCTCCAGGAGGCGGCGGCCGCCTCCGCCCCCGTGCTGGCGATCAGCAGCCAGATCCCGACCCGCGGCCTCGGCGGCGGCCGCCACGGCTACCTCCACGAACTCCCCGACCAGGCGGCCTCGTTCCGGGGTGTGGTGAAGTCGGTGCACACCGTGCGCGCCCAGTCCCAGATCCCGTCCGCGATCGCGGCGGCCTGGAAGTCGGCGCTCACGGCCCCGCACGGGCCGGTGTGGGTGGAGATCCCGCAGGACGTGCTGCTCGCCGAAACACCCCTGCCCGTCGTGACGGCGGCGGACGCGACGCCCGAGGAGCTGCCGCCGCGCCCCGAACTGACCGCCGTGGCAGCCCACTTGCTGTCGCGGGCCGAGCGTCCGGTGATCATCGCGGGCGGCGGGGTCGTCCGGGCGGACGCGTCGCGGAAGCTCCGCCAGCTGGCGGAGAAGCTCCGGGCCCCCGTGGTCACGACCTTCGGCGGCAAGGGCGCGTTCCCCTGGGAACACCCGCTCTCCCTCCAGTCCTGGCTGGAGGACCGGCACACCACCGATTTCCTGGAGGACGCCGACGTCGTCCTGGTCGTCGGCTCGGGCCTCGGTGAACTCTCCTCGAACTACCACACGTTCAGGCCGCGCGGCCGGGTGATCCAGATCGAGGCGGACCTCGGCAAGCTGGAGTCCAACCAGCCGGCGCTGGGCATCCACGCCGACGCGCGTCTCGGGCTCCAGGCGTTGCTGGAGACGGTGGACGCGCGGGAGGACCCGACGGCCCCGGATCGCGTACGAACCCTGCTGGCGAAGGTGCGTGAGCGCATCGACGCCCAGGAACTCACCCTGGAGCAGGACCTGTTGGCGTCGGTGCGGCGCGCGCTGCCGGACGACTCGCCGTCCTTCTGGGACATGACGATCCTCGCCTACTGGGCGTGGTCGGCCTTCGACGCCAAGGGTCCCAACCACATGCACTCCGCGCAGGGCGCCGGCGGCCTCGGCTACGGCTTCCCGGCGGCGCTGGGCGCGGCGGCCGCCGACCCGACCCGCCCGGTCCTCGCGGTGTCAGGTGACGGTGGTGCCCTGTACTCGATCGCGGAGTTGGCGACGGCACGGCAGTACGACCTCAACGTCACCTGGCTCATCGTCGACGACGGCGGCTACGGCATCCTGCGCGAGTACATGACCGACGCCTTCGGCCAGGCCACGGCGACGGAACTGAGCCGCCCCGACTACGTGGCGCTGGCCGAGTCGTTCGCGGTCCCGGCGGCCCCGACGACCCCGGAAACCCTGGAAGACGACCTGAGGAAAGCCCTGACGACCCCCGGCCCCACGGTGGTGGTCCTCCCAGCCCGACTCCACATGTTCGCCCCCACCCACCTGCCATAACCACCCCCGGCCCTTCAGGGGCGGCGGGAAACGGCCCAAACCAACAAACTGGAGGGGCGCGGGGAACGGCGCAAACCAACAACGCACCAGCACCCGACCAGCGCCCCTGAGCCCACCCCACCAGGGGCGCGGGGAACTGCGCGACAAGCCCCCACGCACCGGCACCCGACCGACGAACGTGCAGCCCCTCAGGGGCGCGGGGAACCGCGCAAAACATCAACGCACCCGCGCCAACCAGCCACCCACGCCCCGCAGGGACCCGTCAGCTGAACCAGAAGAAGATCGTGTCCGGACACCCCCCAAGCTTCTGCGCCCGCTCGAACTCCTCCGCCTCGAACCGCATCAACCCCCCGAACTTCCCCACGGTGTCCTGGTATTCGGGACTCAGACGCTGGTGAATCGCCTCGTACACGTCCGCGAGCGCCGCCGCCCGCTGCGCCGGCAGGATCCCCACCGAGGGGAACCCGTCGCCGGGATGCGGCATCGGTATCGGCGGCCCGCTGAACAGGAACGAGCCCGGCAGCAGGTCGGACGGCACTCCGTGGCGGACCAGTTCGTCGTCCATGCGGTAGAACCAGGACGGCCACCGCCACACCCCGAGGTCGGTGGTGTCGGAGAAGTGGGACGCCACCGCCTCGTGGAAGGCGTAGGTGTACGCCGGGCTCATCTCCACGCTGGGCGTTCCCTCGATCAGTTCGTCGAGCGCCCGGCTCACGGTCACCCCGAGTTCGACGTGCTGCTCGCGAAACCGCGCGTCGGTCCGCGCGCAGCGTTCACGGACGACGCCGAGGACCCGTTCCTGCTTCTCCGTGCGCTCCACCGCGGTGAGCAGACGGATCACGTCCCGCATGTCCCCGGTGCTCATCTCCAGGCAGTGGCCCACTCTTTCCTCCCCGTTGGCCGGACGACTGCGTCCATGATCCGCAACGGGGTGGGGGCGCGGTGCGGCGGGGGGCACCGCGCCCGGCGAACGTGAGTCCTACCAGATCGCCTCGACCCACTCCGGGTGGTCGATGAACGGGTTCCGGTTGTGCTGGTAGGTGTCGTAGATGACCTGGTTGCGCTTCTCCTCGAAGGCGCTGGGCGGGTCCGCCTCGTTCCACGCCTTGAGGACGGAGAGCTTGCCCATGTACGGGTTGCTGCCGTTGTTGACCTGCTCGTTGGGCTCCAGGTCGGCGAAGCCGTCGTCGCCCTCGTAGCGCACGGCCATGTAGAGGATCATGCGGGCCACGTCGCCCCGGTCGGCGGCGCGCGGCTGGAAGGAGTCGGAGTCGACGAGGCTGCCGCCGCCGTTGGTGACCGTGCTGCCCCCGTTGTCGAAGTCCAGGTTGCCGCGGGTGCTGTTGACCTGCACGTCGGCGGGGCGCAGATGGTGCAGGTCGGTGCCGGGGCCCGTCACCTCGCCGAAGTCGCCGTGGGACTTGGCCCAGGTGTGCTCGCGGTTCCAGTCGCCGACGTCACCGCCGTTGAGGGACTTGGCACGCGAGACGCCGCTGTACAGCAGGATCACGTTGTTGCTGTTGTTCGGGTCCTGGTCGGTGACCTTCAGCGCGTTCCAGACCGCGGAGTAGGAGATCTTCGTCTGGCTGCTGATGATCGTGTGCAGCGAGGACTTGAGGCTCGTACCGGTCTTTCCGATCGCGTTCTTGTAGTACGTCGAGTCGTACGCGGTCGTGGTCGCCGCGGCGGGGGTCGCGGTGAGCGCGGGAACGGTGAGTCCGACCAGGACGGTGGCGGTGGTGAGCGCCACCGACTTCCAGTGGCGTAGGCGTGTCGCCGGCATGTAGGGGAGTCCCATCTACGCGGGTTGAATGAAGGCGGCAAACGGGAGAGTGGCATGGACATGCAGGCTTGTCCATGAACCGAACGTGTCCATCGGATGACGGAGACCGGCAATCTGCCCCTTGTCTACGCGAGTTGACATACCGAAACGGCCCCCGACCGGTGGGTCGGGGGCCGTCGGACCGCGTACGTCAGCCGACGTCCGAGGCGTCGAGCCGGTAGACCGTCGACGTGTCGCTCTGCGCGGACGAGGACGAGGCGGACGAAGACGACGAAGATGAGGGCGAAGACGAAGACGAAGACGAGGACGAGGACGAGGACGAGGACGAGCTGTACTCGCTCTCCTTCACCGCCGTCCCGTTCTTCTTCACCCAGGCGGTGACCTCCTGGTTGAGGCTGCTGTTGCCGCCCATGCCACCGCCACCGAGCTGGACGTAGTGCAGCTCGCCCTTCTTCACCAGCTCCTTGAGCTTGGGCAGGGTCATCGCCGCGTCGGAGCCGGTGAAGCCCCACATGGAGATGACGGGCTTGCCGGTGCTGATGATCAGCTGACCGGCGCTCTGTAAATTGGCCACCGCGAGCAGCCACTTGGCGCCGTCCTGGTGCTTCTCCAGGTAGGAGACCAGCTGGGTGTCGGTGCCGCCGCCCATGCCACCGCCGCCGAAGCCGCCGCCCGCACCGCCCGGGGCCGTACCGGTGCCGCCGGGCGCGGTCCCGCCGGACGGGGTCTCGCCGCCGCCCGGGAACCCGCCGTTCGTGCCGCCCGGGAACCCGCCGTTCGTGCCGCCCGGCGCCCCACCGGGTGCCCCGCCGCCCTGGGGGAGTTCGCCGTTGCCGCCGCCGGGTGTCGTCTGGCCCTGGCCGCCGCCGGGGAACTCCCCGTTCGCCTGGCCGCCCTGCCGCGTGCCGCCGGGCATCTCGCCGCGTTGTCCGCCGAAGCCACCACCCCCGCCGCCGGGACCGCCCATGCCGTTGCCGGTGGAGGGGCCCGCGGTCGGGTTGGTGCCGCCCATGCCGCCGCCGGCGGACGAGGCGAAAGCGGGGGAGGCGGCGTACGCCGTCGGGCCCGCGAGCCCCGCCACGATCGCCGCGGCGACGGACACCGCGAGCAGCCGTGCCCTGGTGCCGGAGCCGGCGGACCGGAACACCAGCAGGCCCGTGATCGCGAGGATCATGACCGCGCCGACGGCCGGCCACAGCCAGGTGTTCCAGCCGGAGGCCCGGCGCAGCAGCACGATCGCCCAGACGGCGGTGACCGCGAGCCCGGCCGGCAGCACCCACGACCAGCGTGGGTCGCCGCCGCGGAAGGCACGCCACAGCATGACGCCGCCCGCGCCGGTCAGTGCCGCGATGCCCGGGGCGAGCGCGGTCGTGTAGTACGGGTGCATCGTGCCCTCGGCCATCGCGAAGGTCAGGTAGTGCAGCACGAGCCAGCCGCCCCACAGCAGCAGCGCGGCCCGTGTGAGGTCGGTACGCGGGGCGCGGCCGCACCGCACCAGGCCGGCGACGAGCGCGATGCCCGCGAAGGGGATCAGCCAGGAGATCTGGCCGCCGAGGATGTCGTTGAACATCCGGCCGATGCCGGCGGTTCCGGCGAAGGTGCCGCCCCCGCCGCCTCCGCCTCCGCCGTTGCCCTCGCCGCCGAGGACCCGGCCCAGGCCGTTGTAGCCCATGATCAGGTTCCAGGCGGAGCCGTCGGTCGAACCACCGATGTACGGCCGGTCGTCGGCGGGCACGAGTGAGACAGCCGTCGCCCACCAGAAGCTGGAGACCGCCAACGCCACAGCCGCCAGTGCCAGGTTGACGGCCTTCTTCCTCCAGCCCAGCTTCGAGGCGTACACGTACACGGCGAAGACGGCCGGCAGCGCGATGTAGCCCTGGAGCATCTTCGTGTTGAAGGCGAGGCCGAAGCAGACCGCGGAGCCCAGCAGCGGCAGCAGCCTGCCGTCGCGGACCGCGCGCAGGCCGAGCGCCGCCCCGCCCACCATGAGCAGGACCAGCAGCGTGTCCGGGTTGTTGTCGCGGTTGATGGCGACCGTGATCGGCGTCAGGGCGAGGACCAGCGCGGCCACGGTGGCGGCCGCATGCCCGAACACCCGCTTGACGCTGGAGTGCAGGATCCAGATCGTGCCGAGGGCGGCCACGATCATCGGCGCCATCATCTGCCAGGTGCCGTATCCGAAGATCCGGCACGACAGGCCCATCACCATGAGGGCGAGCGGCGGCTTGTCGACGGTGAGGAAGTTGCCCGCGTCCAGCGAGCCGAAGAACCACGCCTTCCAGCTCTGCGTGCCGCTCAGTACGGCGGCGCTGTAGAAGCTGTTGAGGCTGGAGCCGGACAGGTTCCAGGAGTAGAGGACCGCCGCCAGCGCCATGATCGCGATCAGGGCGGGGAGGGACCAGCGGGGCGCCGTGTCCGGGACCGCCGCGGCGGGGTCCGGCGGCGGCCGGTCGGAGGTCACGGTGGTCTGGGCGTGTGGGTCGGTGGCAGATGTCACCCGCGCAGCGTGTCCGGCCGGGGTGGGTGAGCGCTGTGCCGGAGCTGGCTCCGGGCTGTGAATTCGCCGAGGACGCGGTGACGCCTTGCCGAGCCTTTGCCCAACGCGGCAGAGGACCCGTACAACCTTTCGATCGAACTCGTGAGTCAACAGGGCATGACTCACGGGAACCCCAGACGCGCGAGACTCGTCGCGGCCGCCCTCGGCGCCGGCGTGCTCATACCCGTCGTGGCCGGCGCGACCCCGGCGGCCGCGGCCACGACGACGGTCAGCTGCACGTCCACGAACGCGGCGCTGGCCACGAAGCTGAAGAAGGACATCACCGCCGCCCTGGTCAACCGCACGGGCACCATCGCGGTCGGCCTCTACGACCGGACCACCAAGACCACCTGCACCCTGCGCCCCACCACCTCCTACGACTCCGCCAGCGTCGTCAAGGTGACCGTCCTCGCCACCCTGCTGTGGGACGCGCAGAAGACCGGCCGCGCGCTCACCGACCGCGAGAAGACCCTGGCCAAGGCCATGATCACGCAGTCGGACAACGACGCCACCAGCAGCCTGTGGAAGCAGTTGGGGCTCACCAGGGTCAACGGCTTCCTGGCCGCCGCCAACATGACCCGCACCACGCCCGGCGCGGACAACTACTGGGGCCTGACCCAGATCAACGTGACCGACGAGCAGCGGCTGCTCAAGCTGATCACCGCGAGCAACACGGTGCTGACGGACGCGTCCCGCACCTACATCCGGACGCTGATGAGCCAGGTCGTCTCCTCACAGCGCTGGGGCACCCCGTACGGCGCCCCCTCCACCGTCTCCGTGCACGTCAAGAACGGCTGGCTGGAGCGCGCCACACACGGCTGGCGGGTGCACAGCGTCGGCACGTTCAAGGGCGGCGGCCACGACTACATGATGACGATCCTCACCCACGGCAACACCACCATGAGCTACGGCATCACCACCATCCAGAACATAGCCAAGGTCATCCACAGAGACCTGGCGGCCAACACCCCCACATAACCCCGGCCCCCACGGACCCGCACCCAGGCCCCGGGCCACGAACCCCAGGGGCGCGGGGAACTGCGCACCCCGCCCCCACGGACCCGCACGGAAATCCAGGGGCGCGGGGAACTGCGCAATCCCCCCACGGACCCGCACCCAGGCCCCAGGGGCGCGGGGAACCGCGCACCCCGCCCCCACGGACCCGCACGGAAATTTAGGGGCGCGGGGAACTGCGCAAACCCCCCACCCACCCGCACCCACCCACCGACGCAAGCCACCGCACCCCCCACCCTCCAGCGAAGCGAATTGTTGCGGAGGGATGAAATCCGCTCCCGCCCGCGTTGGTGCCTTCCGGTACATCAGGTCGAACGGAAGGCTCCGGCGTGGCAGGGCAACAGGCGCAGACGCGAGGCTGGGCGCGCAGACTCGCCGGATACGCATGGCGCTATCCGAAGGACGTCGTCCTCGCCCTCGGTGCCTCGCTCGCCGGCATGGCCGTCATGGCGCTGGTCCCGCTGGTCACCAAGGTGATCATCGACGACGTGATCGGCGACCACACCCGTGACATGGCCCCCTGGGCGGGCGCCCTGGTCGTCGCGGCCCTGCTGGTGTACGTCTCCGCCTACGTCCGCCGCTACTACGGCGGCCGGCTCGCCCTGGACGTCCAGCACGACCTGCGCACCGAGATGTACGAGACGATCACCCGGCTCGACGGGCGCCGTCAGGACGAGCTGTCCACGGGCCAGGTGGTCGGCCGGGCCACCAGCGACCTCCAGCTGATCCAGGGCCTGCTGTTCATGCTCCCGATGACCATCGGGAACCTGCTCCTCTTCGTCATCTCCCTGGCGATCATGGCGTCGCTGTCGCTGCCGCTCACCCTCGTCGCCCTCGCGGTGGCCCCCGCCCTGTGGTGGATCGCGCGGCGCAGCCGGACCCGGCTGCACCCCGCCACCTGGTACTCCCAGGCCCAGGCCGCCGCCGTGGCCGGCGTGGTCGACGGCGCCGTCAGCGGCGTCCGGGTCGTGAAGGGCTTCGGCCAGGAGGAGCAGGAGACCGGGAAGCTGCGCGAGGTCGGCCGGCGGCTGTTCGCGGGGCGGCTGCGCACCATCCGGCTGAACGCCCGCTACACCCCGGCCCTCCAGGCCGTGCCCGCCCTCGGGCAGGTCGCGATGCTCGCGCTCGGCGGCTGGCTCGCCGTCGGCGGGCACATCACGCTCGGCACGTTCGTCGCCTTCTCCAGCTACCTCGCGCAGCTCGTCGGCCCGGTGCGCATGCTCGCCGTGGTCCTCACGGTCGGGCAGCAGGCGCGGGCCGGCACCGAACGCGTCCTGGAGCTGATCGACACCGAGCCGTCGATGGCCGACGGCACCAAGGAGCTGCCCGCCGACGCCCCGGCGAGCGTCGAGTTCGACGACGTCCACTTCGGCTACGCCGACGGACGTCCCGTCCTCGACGGGCTCTCCTTCGAGATCCGCCCCGGCGAGACCCTCGCCGTCGTCGGTTCCTCCGGCTCCGGCAAGTCCACGGTCTCGCTGCTCCTGCCGCGCTTCTACGACGTGACGCACGGCGCCGTCCTGATCGGCGGCCACGACGTCCGCGAGCTCACCCTCGACTCCCTGCGCGCCGCGATCGGCCTGGTCCCCGAGGACTCCTTCCTCTTCTCGGACACGGTGCGCAGCAACATCGCCTACGGCCGCCCCGACGCGAGTGACGAGGAGATCCGGGCCGCCGCCCGGGCCGCCCAGGCGGACCGTTTCATCTCCGAGCTGCCCCACGGCTACGACACCACGGTCGGCGAGCACGGCCTCACCCTCTCCGGCGGCCAGCGCCAGCGCGTCGCACTCGCCCGCGCGATCCTCACCGACCCGCGCCTGCTCGTCCTGGACGACGCCACCTCCGCCGTGGACGCCCGCGTGGAGCACGAGATCCACGAGGCCCTCAAACACGTCATGGAGGGCCGCACGACCCTCCTGATAGCCCACCGCCGCTCCACCCTCAACCTCGCCGACCGCATCGCCGTCCTCGACGGCGGCCGGCTCGCCGACCTCGGCACCCACGAGGAGCTCCAGGCCCGCTCCGCCCTCTACCGGCGGCTGCTCACCGACCCGGACGAGCTCGGCGGTGTCTCGCCCGGCCACGCCCCGGCGGCGGCACCCCGGGAGGACACCTCCGTACGGGACGAGCTGGACGCCGAGTTCGACGCCGAGCGCGGCATCACGCCCCGGCTGTGGGCGGGCGAACGCGCTCCGAGGGACACCGCGATGGAGGGCATGCCGGCGACCCCCGGACTCCTCGACCAGGTCGAGGCGCTGCCCCCGGCGACCGACGTCCCCGACGTCGACGAGTCCCGCGCGGTCACCGCCGAGGAGTCCTACGGACTGCGGCGGCTGCTGCACGGGTTCGGCCTGCCGCTGCTGGTCAGCCTCGGCCTGGTCGCCGTGGACGCCGGCATGAGCCTGCTGCTGCCGGTGATGATCCGGCACGGCATCGACCAGGGTGTCTCCGCCGCCGCCCTCGGCGCGGTCTGGACGGCCTCGCTGTTCGCGCTGCTCGCCGTCGGCGTCCAGTGGGCGGCCCAGGTGGGCGAGACCCGGATGACCGGACGCACCGGTGAACGCGTCCTGTACTCGCTGCGCCTGAAGATCTTCGCCCAGCTCCAGCGGCTCGGTCTCGACTACTACGAGCGGGAGCTGACCGGCCGGATCATGACGAGGATGACGACGGACGTCGACGCCCTCTCCACGTTTCTGCAGACCGGCCTGGTCACCGCCTTCGTCTCGGTCGTCACGTTCTTCGGCATCATGGCCGCGCTGCTGGTCATCGACGTGCAGCTCGCGCTCGTCGTGTTCGCCACGCTGCCCCCACTGCTCGTCGCCACGTTCTTCTTCCGCAGGGCGAGCGTGAAGGCGTACGAACTGGCCCGCGAGCGCGTGTCGGCGGTCAACGCCGACCTCCAGGAGTCGGTGTCCGGGCTCAGGATCGTGCAGGCGTTCCGGCGTGAGAAGGACGGCGGACGCCGCTTCGCCGAGCGCAGCGACAGCTACCGCCAGGCCCGGGTCCGGGGACAGCGGCTGATCTCCGTCTACTTCCCGTTCGTGCAGCTGCTGTCCTCCGTCGCCGCGGCCGCCGTGCTCATCGCGGGTGCCGGCCGGGTGGACGCGGCCACGCTGACGACCGGCGCGCTGGTCGCCTACCTGCTGTACATCGACCTGTTCTTCGCGCCCGTGCAGCAGCTCTCGCAGGTCTTCGACGGCTACCAGCAGGCGACCGTCTCGCTGGGCCGCATCCAGGAACTGCTGCGGGAACCGACGTCGACGAAGGCCGCCGAGGAGGCGCTCCCCGTGCGGTCCCTGCGGGGCGAGATCGCCTTCGAGGACGTGGACTTCAGGTACGGCACGGAGGAAGAGGCCCTGAGCGGCGTCGCGTTGCGGATCCCGGCCGGCCAGACGGTCGCCTTCGTCGGCGAGACCGGCGCCGGCAAGTCGACCCTGGTGAAGCTGGTGGCCCGCTTCTACGACCCGACCGGCGGCCGGGTCACCGTCGACGGCACGGACCTGCGCTCCCTCGACCTCACCTCCTATCGTCACCGCCTGGGGGTCGTCCCGCAGGAGGCGTACCTCTTCCAGGGCACCGTGCGCGACGCGATCGCCTACGGCCGCCCCGACGCCACCGACGCCGAGGTGGAGGCGGCGGCCCGCGCGGTGGGCGCCCACGAGATGATCGCCACGCTGACCGGCGGCTACCTGCACGAGGTCGCCGAACGCGGCCGCAACCTCTCCGCCGGACAACGCCAGTTGATCGCCCTGGCCCGAGCCGAGCTGGTCGACCCCGACGTCCTGCTCCTGGACGAGGCGACGGCCGCGCTCGACCTGGCCACCGAGGCCCTGGTCAACCAGGCGACGGACCGTCTCGCGGGCCGCCGTACGACCCTCGTCGTCGCCCACCGCCTCACCACCGCCGCCCGCGCCGACCGGGTCGTGGTGATGGACCACGGCCGGGTCGTGGAGGACGGCACACACGGCGAACTGCTGTCCCTGGGCGGGCGGTACGCCGAACTGTGGCGGACGTTCGCCGGCGAGGACGAGCCGGAGGAATCCGTCACCGCGGCCACCTGAGAATCGGGCAACCGTCCGACACACGTTCTGCGTCCGTACACCCGTACGCTCGTTGCCGGGGTGTGGGAGGGACGACAGTGGATCGTGGGGCGATACGCCGGAGGCTCGCGGCCGGGGTGGCCGTACTGACGGCGTCCGGGCTGCTCGCGCTGGTGGCGCCGGCGGACGCGCAGGCCGCCACCTCGTGCTCGGGCCGCAAGGTCCGCACGCTGCCGTTCGCCACCGGCGCCGTGCACGTCTACAAGCGCGGCGGCTACGTCTGTGCCGTCACCCTCCCGGATGCACCCGGCACCCGCAGGGACATGTCGGTCAGCGTCCAGGCGCGCGGCAGCCGTCCCGTGGTCGACCGGGGCCGCTACTCCCACCGCGCCGGGCCGGTGACCGTGCACGCCGGCCACCGCTGCGTGTGGATCAAGGGCTCGGTGGGACGCAAGGCGGTCAGCTCCGGCTGGATCCTGTGCTGAACCGGGGCGCTTCGCGCCGCTCGACGGAGGGATTTCCCTCTTCTGCCCATCTCCCCTGGTGCTGAGGCGAGTTGCTCCGCTAGCTTCCGGCGCACATACGTCTCACAGGGGAGTGTGCATGCGCAAGGCGCTCAGATGGCTGCTGGCGCTCACCGTGCTCATCGGCACGTTGGGCACGGCAGGTGCGGCCACCGCCGCCGCCGGGCCGGAGGCCACCGGCACCACCGCCACGGACACCGACATCAAGGACCAGCTGCTCGCCATCCCGGGGATGAGCCTGGTCCAGGAGAAGCCCTACACCGGCTACCGCTTCTTCGTCCTGAACTACACCCAGCCGGTGGACCACCGCCACCCGTCCAAGGGCACGTTCCAGCAGCGGATCACCGTGCTGCACAAGGACGTCTCGCGCCCGACGGTCTTCTACACCGGCGGCTACAGCGTCTCCACGACCCCGAGCCGCCGCGAGCCGACCCAGATCGTGGACGGCAACCAGGTCTCCATGGAGTACCGCTTCTTCACCCCCTCGCGGCCCGCCCCGGCCGACTGGAGCAAGCTGGACATCTGGCAGGCGGCCACTGACCAGCACCGCATCTTCACCGCGCTCAAGTCCGTCTACACCAAGAAGTGGATCTCGACGGGCGGCTCCAAGGGCGGCATGACCGCCACCTACTACGAGCGCTTCTACCCGCGGGACATGGACGGGGTCGTCGCCTACGTCGCCCCCGACGACGTCGTCAACGACGAGGACTCCGCCTACGACCGCTTCTTCACCAAGGTCGGCACCAAGGAGTGCCGCGACCGGCTGAACGCGGTGCAGCGCGAGGCCCTGGTGCGCCGGGAGCCGCTGGAGAAGAAGTACGCGGCCTACGCGGCCGGCAACGGCTACACCTTCGACACCATCGGCAGCCTGGACCGGGCCTACGAGGCGGTCGTCCTCGACTACGTCTGGGGCTTCTGGCAGTACAGCCTGCTGTCCGACTGCGAGTCGATCCCGGCGGACGCCAAGGCCGCGACCGACGACGACATCTGGAACTCCGTCGACACGATCTCCGGGTTCTCCTTCTACACCGACCAGGGCCTGGAGCCGTACACGCCGTACTACTACCAGGCGGGCACCCAGCTCGGCGCCCCGACGATCCACTTCCCGTACATCGAGAGGAAGTACCTCCGCTACGGCTACCAGCCGCCCCGGAACTTCGTCCCGCGCTCCATCCCCATGAAGTTCCGGCCCACGGCGATGCGTGACGTCGACTCCTGGGTCCGGCACCACGCCCACCACATGCTCTTCGTCTACGGCCAGAACGACCCGTGGGGCGCGGAGCGGTTCGCCGTCGGCAAGGGGGCGAAGGACGCGTACGTCTTCACGGCACCCGGTCTCAACCACGGCGCGAACGTCGCCGGTCTGGTCCCCGACCAGAAGGCCCTCGCCACGGCCCGCATCCTGCAGTGGGCGGGCGTCGCCTCCGCCTCCGTCCAGGCGGACCCGGCGGCGGCCAGGCCGCTGGCGGCGTTCGACGCGCGGCTCGACCGCAGGGACGTCGAGCGCGAACCGGCGCTGCGTCCGTAACCGAAGTGCCGCGCCCGGCCGGTGGGTTCACACCGGCCGGGCGCGGCCCACCGGGTCCGCACCGGATGTGTGCCGAGGACGCGGCGCACCGGCGGCACGCCCGGCACGGGTGGCCGCTACGACTCGTACGACAGCCCGTGTCCGACCGGGAACAGCACCCGCGCCGGATCGTCCGCCCGCTGCACCGCGACCGGCAGCCTCCCGCGCGGCGCGACCCTCCCGGCGATCACCCGGGCGGCGGCTCGCAGTTCGACGTCGGTCCAGGAGTAGGCGGCCAAGTAGGCTCTCACCGACGGCAGTTGAGCGACGTCGTAGGGGTTGCGGACCGCGATCGCCACCACCGGCCTCCCGGTCGCCGTCAACCGTTCGACCAGCGTCTTCTGCGAGTTGGACGCGGTGACGTTGTACGTCCCGACCACCACCGCGTCCACGTCCGCGGCCGCCGCGACGGCCCGGTCGACGACCGCCGCGGACGGGGTCGTACCGGTGGACAGGGCGGTCGCGGCGAAGCCGAGTTCGGTGAGGGCCGCGGCCAGCACGCCGGTCGGCGGGCCGGTGGTGCCGGAGGGGGAGGCCGGGTCGGCGCCGACGACGAGCAGCTTCCGGTGGGTGCGAGGGGACAGCGGCAGCAGACGCCCCTCGTTGACCAGCAGCGTCGTCGTGCGCTCGGCGATCCGGTCGGCCGCCCTGAGGTGCGCCGCGGTGCCGACCGTCCGCGTGACCTGGGAGCGGCTGACGTACGGCCGTTCGAAGAGACCCAGCCTCGACTTGAGCCGCAGCACGCGCAGCAGGGACTCGTCCAGGCGGGCCTCGGTGAGCTCGCCGTCGCGCAGGGCGGCGAGGACGGCGTGCCAGGCGACGTCCAGGGAGGGCGGGTTGAGGAGCTGGTCGGCGCCGGCCTTGAGCGCGAGCACGGGCACCCGGTCGTCGCCGTACTTGGTGCGCACGCCCTCCATCGCGAGGGAGTCGGTGACCACCACCCCGTCGTAGCCGAGCTGCCCGCGCAGGATGCCGGTCAGGATCGGGTGGGAGAGAGTGGCCGGGTCGCCGGAGGCGTCGAGCGCCGGGACCATGATGTGCGCGGTCATGATCGAGTCGATGCCGGCGGCGACGGCCGCCCGGAAGGGGACCGCGTCGAGGTTCTCCCACACCTCGCGGCTGTGGGTGATGACCGGGAAGCCGAAGTGGCTGTCGACGGCGGTGTCCCCGTGCCCGGGGAAGTGCTTGGCGGTCGCGGCGACCCCGGAGCGCTGGTACCCGGACACCTCGGCGGCCACCAGCGACGCCACCGCGCCCGGGTCCGCGCCGAAGGACCGTACGCCGATGACCGGGTTGGCCGGGTTGACGTTCACGTCGGCCACCGGGGCGTAGTCCTGCCGGATGCCCGTCGCGCGCAGCTCCGCGCCCGCGATCCGGCCGAGGTTGCGGGCGTCGGTCCGGGACCGGCCGGCGCCCACCGCCATCGCGCCGGGGAACAGGGTGGCGGGCTCTCCCACGCGCGTGACCGTGCCGTGCTCCTGGTCGGTGGAGATCAGCACCGGCAGCCCGCGCGGCTGCTCGAGGGAGGCCCGCTGGATGCCGTTGGACAGCGCGGCGATCTGGTACGGGTCACGGGTGTTGTGCGCCCAGGTGAAGTAGATGATGCCGCCGACCCGGTACTTCGCGATCAGCTCGGCGGCCGTGCGGACGCCGATCTCCGCGAGGTTGGCGTCGGCGTCGGCCTGGTCGGGCGCGGTGGCCGAGTGGCCGTACACCCGCATCACGAACAGCTGGCCGACCTTCTCCTCCGGCGTCATGCGGGAGATGAGGGCGCGCAGCCGGCGGTCGTCCGCGTGCGCCGGGCCGCCGGCCGTCAGGGCCGCGGCGACACCGCCGGCCGTGGCGGCGAGAACGGTACGTCTGGAGGGCACGTGCGCTCCTTCCGGAGGCGATCCACTGAAGGAAACTGCCAAGGGGCCAGCAATAGCCGGGAAGTTTCTGCCAGTCAAGACAGCGCGCGCACCGCTCGTCGGCGGGGGCCGTCACCGGCGCGGTCGGAGGGGGCGCGCGCCGATGACGGCAGGCTGCCGGCCGCGGTACGGCGGAGAGGGTGGTTCGGCGGTCGCAGCCAGCGGCGAGGCCGATACCGCACCGAGGTGACTCATCCGGCAGCGTGCGCGTTGGACGGACCGGGGCCGCGGCGGGTTCCCGGGCCGGGGCCGATTCCCGCAAGTCGGTGGGCGTGGGGTCAGCGGGACGTGTGCGCCGCGGCGCCGGGCCAGTGCTCCCGCAGGGCGCGCACGGTCTCCGCGATCGCCGGACGCCCCGCCGCCCCCGCCCGCCACAGCGCGTACAGCCGTCGTACCGGCATCGGGTCCAGCGGCACCTCCACCACCCCGGCGGGCAGCGGACCGCGGCCCAGGCGCGGGATCAGCGCGACCCCCAGGCCGGCCGCGACCAGCGCCACCAGGGTGGGGTTCTCCTCCGCCTGGTGGACGATCTCCGGCTCGTGGCCGGCGGCGCGCAGCGTCCGCACCAGCCAGTCGTGACAGACCCGGCCGGGCGGCTGGCAGATCCACCGCTCCCCTCCCAGCTCCGCCCGCCGTACGGCCGTCCGCCCGGCGAGGGGATGCCCCTCGGGCACCAGCAGATCGCACAGGTCGTCGCCGATGACCGCCTGCTCCACCCCCGCCGGCGCCGGCAGCGGGGCGATGTCCCAGTCGTGCGCGACGGCCAGATCGACGGCCCCCTTCGCCACCAGGTCCACGGACAGATGCGGGTCGATCTCGGTCAGCCGGGTGTCGAGGGCGGGGTGCCGCGCCGCCAGGTCGGCCAGCACGCCGGGCAGCAGACCGCGTGCCGCCGACGCGAACGCGGCGATCGTCAGCCAGCCCGCCGGCACCCCGCGCCGCTGCTCGAGCTCGGTCTCCGCCCGCTCCACGATGGCGAGCAACTGACCTGCGGTGCAGACCAGTTGGCGGGCCTCCGCGGTGAGCCGGACCCCGCGCCCCTCCCGCTCCAGCAGGACGGTCCTGGTCTCCCGCTCCAGCTTCGCGATCTGCTGGGACACGGCGGAGGGCGTGTAGCCGAGGGCCGCGGCGGCCGCTCCCACGGTCCCGTGGACCGAGACGGCGTGCAGGGCGCGCAGACGCTGCAGATCGAGCACGGAGCCTCACTTCCGTTAGCGTTGCTTCATCCCACCATGCAGCAATCATCGCTGGTGCTACACGGTCGACGCACGTGATCCTCGACGTATGCGCCCCGCTCACCTCGCCCTCGCCGTTCTCGTCGCCGCCGTCTGGGGCGTGAACTTCACCGTCATCGAGATCGGCCTCGGCCACTTCCCGCCCCTGCTCTTCTCCGCCCTGCGCTTCCTCGTGGCCGCCCTCCCCGCGGTGTTCCTGGTGGGCCGCCCCAAGGTGGCCTGGAAGTGGATCGTGGCGGTCGGACTCACCCTGGGCGTGGCCAAGTTCGGGCTGCTGTTCGTCGGGATGGACGCCGGCATGCCGGCCGGTCTCTCGTCGCTCGTCCTGCAGATCCAGGCCGTGTTCACCGCCGTGATCGCGGGCGTGGTGCTGGGTGAACGCCCCACCCGCGTCCGGGTGACGGGCATGCTGGTCGCCCTCGCGGGCATCGGCGTCGCCGCCGTCGACGAGGGCGCCTCCGGGCCGCTCGGCGCCTTCGCGCTGGTCGTCGCTGCGGCCGCCTGCTGGGGCGTGTCGAACGTCCTCACGCGCAGGGCCGCACCCCCCGACGCCCTGAACTTCATGGTCTGGGTCAGCACCGTCCCCGTGCTGCCCCTGCTGGCCCTGTCCCTGCTGACGGAGGGCCCGCACCGGGACCTGGACGCCCTGCGGGCCCTGGACTGGCAGGGCGCGGGCACGGTCCTCTACGTCGCCTGGATCACCACCGTCGGCGGGTTCGGCGTGTGGGGGTGGCTGCTGCGCCGCCACCCCGCCTCCACCGTCGCCCCCTTCTCCCTGCTCGTCCCCGTCTTCGGCATGTCGTCCGCCGCCCTGTTCCTGAACGAGCCGGTGACCCCGCTCAGATGGTGCGCGGCGGCCCTCCTGGTGGGCGGAGTCGCCCTCACCTCGACCCGGGGAGGGCGACCGGCAGAGGCCGCGGGGCCGGCACCGGTGCCCGCGCCGGCCCCGGCAGCGCGGGGAGCGGCGGTTCGGCAGTGAGGGGAGGGCCTGCCCGGTGCCCGCGCTCGGCCCTCGCCCGTGCCGTCCTCCGGTCGGGTCAGGCCGAGTCGTTGAGGAGGCGGGACAGGTGCTCGCGGCCGGGGCCCAGCAGGCCGGGCAGCGGGGCGGCCCGCTCGTACCACCGCTTCTCGTACTCCCAGCACAGCCAGCCGTCCCAGCCGTGCCGGGAGAGCACCTCCACGCACTCGGTCAGCGGCAGCACGCCCGTGCCGAGCCGGACGGGCGTGGTGTCCTCGGCCGAGGCGATGTCCTTGACCTGGACGTAGCCGAGGGTGGGGGCGAGGGCCGCGTACGTCTCCGCGGGCTGCTCGCCGCCCAGCCAGGTGTGCATGACGTCCCACAGCGAGCCCACCTGGTGGTGGCCGACCGGGCCGATGATCCGGATCGCGTCGGCGCCCGTACGGTGCGAGTCGTGGGTCTCCAGCAGGATGCGGACCCCGAGGTCGGCGGCGTACTCGGCGGCGGTGCCCAGCCGCCGGGCCGCCGTGGCGTCGGTGTCCTCCCGGCTCTGGTCGGGGGCGCCGCCGGGGAAGACCCGGACGAAGGGGGCGCCCAGGTCGCGGGCGAGATCCAGGAGCCGGCGGATCTCCTCGATGACGGGGGCGTCCGCGCCAGGCGCGGCGACGCGCGCGTAGCCCGCCACACCGAGCAGCTCCACGCCCGCCGCCTTGAACTCGGCCGCCACCTCGGCCCGTTGGGCGAGGTCGAGGCCGACATGGACCGGTTCCTCGGAATGAGCGCGCAGTTCGATGCCGTGATAGCCGTACGTGGTCGCGAGCCGCAGCACCTCCGGGATGGGAAGGCCGGGAACGCCGAGGGTGGAGAACGCCAGTTTCATGCCCCCACTCTCACCCCCCGGTACCCCGCGGGTCCAGGCGCCAGTCCCAGCCGACCAGGTCCTTTCCACGTGGCTCGGCTCGCGCGCTCGCGGCAAACCCCGGCCACCGCCCCGCGAGACCTGCCCCGGCCCGGACGGCAGGAGCCGCCCCTCGCCCCGAGCCCTCGCCCCCGTCCCGCCCGGCGAATCCCGAGCCCTCGTCCCCTCGTCCCCGTCCCGCCCGGCGAATCGCGAAGCCCTCGTCCCCTCGTCCCCGAGCCCTCGTCCCCGTCCCGCCCGGCGAATCCCGACCCGGCGGACCCGGCGGACCTGGCCGACCCGGGACTGTCCGTCCGGCCCAGGCAACACGCGCCACCGCCCCGCGAGACCTGGTCCAGACGGCAGGGGCCCCCTCGCCGCCCTGAAGCCTTCGCCCGGCCCGGCGAATCCCGACCCGTCGGCCCCGGCGAGACCCGGGGCCGCCCGGCCCCGGCGATTCCCCCGCCACCGCCCCGCGAGAGCTGCCCCGGCCTCAGCCGGACCTGACTCCGCCCGGCCTCAGCCGGACCTGACTCCGCCCGGCCTCAGCCGGACCTGACTCCGCCCGGCCCCCGCCGAACCCCGCCCGGCCTCCGCCGAACCCCCGCCCGGCCCCCGCCGATCCCGGCCCCGCCGAACCCCGCCCGGCCCCGCCGAACCCCGCCCGGCCCCGCCGAACCCCGCCCGGCCTCCGCCGAACCCCGCCCGGCCCCGCCGAACCCCGCCCGGCCTCCGCCGGACCTGACCCCGCCGAACCCCGCCGAACCCCGCCGAACCCGGCCCCGCCGGCACCTCGGCCCCGTCCTCACTTCCGGGGCGCCCCGGAGGAGCCCCGGACCATCAGGTCTCCCCGTACCGTGGCGATTCCGCCGGGCGGGGGTTCCTCGCGGCCCATCGCGATGCGGCCGGCACGCGCGCCCGCCTCCGCGAGGGGGAGCCGCACCGTCGTGAGGGACGGCACCGTGTCCACGCTGAACGGCAGGTCGTCGAAGCCGGCCACGGACACGTCGTCCGGGATGCGCAGGCCGGAGTCGCGCAGGGCGGCGCACGCGCCGAGGGCGACGGAGTCGTTCGCCGCCACCACCGCCGTCAGGGACGAGTCCCGGCGCAGCAGTTCGAGGGTGGCCTCGTACCCGGAGCGTCTGTCGTACCGTCCGTGCACCGTCCAGCCCGGGTCCTCCTCGATGCCGTGCGCCTCCAGCGCCGCCCGGTGGCCCTCCAGCCGGTGCCGGGTGGTCGTGCGCTCCTCGGGGCCGGTGATGTAGCCGAGGCGCCGGTGGCCCAGCCCGATCAGGTGGTCCGTGAGCTGCCGGGCACCCCCGCGGTTGTCGAAGGTGAGCGCGATCGCCCGGGTGTCGGGCGCGGGCGGGCGCCCGCACAGCACCACCCGGGTCCCGGCGTCCGCGAGTTTCCGCAGCTTCGCCGTCATCGCCGCCGCGTGCGGCACGCTCTCCACCGCGCCGCCGGTCAGCACGACGGCCGCCGCCCGCTGCCGTTGCAGCAGCGTGAGGTAGGTCAGCTCGCGTTCCGGGGAGCCCCCGGTGTTGCACACCACCGCGAGCCGCTCCCCGCCCGCCCGGCCGCCGGGCCCGCCGATCTCGGACTGGATCGCGCTCGCCATGATCCCGAAGAAGGGGTCGGCGATGTCGTTCACCAGGATGCCGACCAGGTCGGAGGTGGCCGCGGCGAGGGCGCTCGCCGGACCGTTGAGCACGTAGTCCAGGTCGTCCACCGCCCGCAGCACCCGCTCACGGGTGGACGCGGCGACGGGGTAGTTCCCGTTCAGCACGCGCGACACCGTCGCGGGGGAGACCTGCGCGCGGGCCGCCACGTCCGCCAGGGTCACCGTCATGTCCTCGTCCTCCGGTCGCGCATCTCGTCGCATCTCGTCGTACGTCATCGTCTGCGGTTCTGCGGTTCTGCGGATCCGCGGTTCCACGGGTTCGCGGGTCCGGGTCGTACGGTCCGGACGGCCGACACCGACCGCACAGCCGCCGCACAGCGGCGACGGTCCGAGCAGACCTTACGGCCCCCGACCCCTGTTGTTCGCCCCCTCGAACAACTCAACCCCGT
This sequence comes from Streptomyces sp. NPDC005574, assembly GCF_040605435.1. Classification (NCBI taxonomy): domain Bacteria; kingdom Bacillati; phylum Actinomycetota; class Actinomycetes; order Kitasatosporales; family Streptomycetaceae; genus Streptomyces; species Streptomyces sp. NPDC005574. The sequence continues at coordinate 48,726 of NZ_JBEXCW010000012.1, read as the reverse complement.
CACGGTCTTGTCCAGACCGCTGGTCAGAGGCTAGCTTCTCAGAGGATAGAAAGCGCTTGCTGCACCGCTCATCGGGTAGGGCGGACGCGGCGCGCACCCGCGCGTACGACGCGCGTACGACGCTGCGTACGACACCTACGAAGGGACAGACGTGACACGCAAGACGGTGCGTATCGCCATGAACGGCGTGACCGGGCGCATGGGTTACCGCCAGCACCTCGTCCGCTCGATCCTGGCCATCCGCGAACAGGGCGGCCTCGACCTCGGCGACGGCACCGTGCTGTGGCCCGAGCCGATCCTCGTCGGCCGCCGCGAGCACGTGCTCAGGTCGCTCGCCGAACAGCACGGCCTGGAACACGTCTCGACGGACCTGGACGCCGTCCTCGCCGACGACGGCGTCGACATCTACTTCGACGCCCAGGTCACCTCCGCCCGCGAGGAGGCCCTCCGCAAGGCGATCGCCGCCGGAAAGCACGTCTACACCGAGAAGCCGACCGCCACCGGCCTCGACGGCGCCCTCGAACTCGCCCGGCTGGCCGCCGCCGCCGGCATCAAGCACGGCGTCGTCCAGGACAAGCTGTTCCTGCCGGGCCTGCTGAAGCTCAAGCGCCTCATCGACGGCGGCTTCTTCGGCCGCATCCTGTCCGTCCGCGGCGAGTTCGGCTACTGGGTCTTCGAGGGCGACTGGCAGTCCGCCCAGCGCCCGTCCTGGAACTACCGCAGCGAGGACGGCGGCGGCATCGTCGTCGACATGTTCCCGCACTGGGAGTACGTCCTGCACGAGCTGTTCGGCCGGGTGAAGACCGTCCAGGCCATCGCCACCACCCACATCCCGCAGCGCTGGGACGAGACCGGCAAGCCCTACGACGCCACCGCCGACGACGCCGCCTACGGCATCTTCGAACTCGACGGCGGCGCCATCGCCCAGATCAACTCCTCCTGGGCCGTCCGCGTGCACCGCGACGAACTCGTCGAGTTCCAGGTCGACGGCACCGAGGGCTCCGCGGTGGCCGGCCTGCGCGACTGCCGCGTCCAGCACCGCAGCGCCACCCCCAAGCCGGTGTGGAACCCCGACATCCCCGCCACCGAGGTCTTCCGCGACCAGTGGCAGGAGATCCCGGACAACGCCGAGTTCGACAACGGCTTCAAGGCCCAGTGGGAGCTGTTCCTGCGGCACGTCTACGCCGACACCCCCTACCACTGGGACCTCCTCGCCGGGGCCCGCGGTGTGCAGCTCGCCGAACTGGGCCTGCGGTCCTCGGCCGAGGGCGTCCGCCTCGACGTACCGGAGATCACGCTGTGACCATCCGACTCCCCGACTCCGAAGGGGGCCTGCGGACGTACGAGCCGCGCGGCCACCCTCTCGCCGTCGCCGCCGGCACCCCCTTCACCTCGCGCACGGTCTACTCGGCGGCGCACGTCGTCGCCGACCCCTTCGCGGACGTCTCCCCGGACTCGCCCGCCGCCGTCGACTGGGACGCCACCCTCGCCTTCCGCCGCCATCTGTGGTCCCACGGGCTGGGCGTGGCGGAGGCGATGGACACCGCGCAGCGCGGCATGGGCCTGGACTGGGCGGGCGCGGCCGAACTGATCCGGCGCAGCGCCGCCGAGGCCAGGTCCGTGGGCGGCCGCATCGCCTGCGGTGTCGGCACCGACCAGCTGACCGGCCCGGCGTCCCTGGCCGAGGTCCGGGCCGCGTACGAGGAACAGCTCGCGCTGGTGGAGGAGTCCGGCGCCCGCGCGATCCTGATGGCCTCCCGCGCCCTCGCGGCCGCCGCCGAGGACCCCGCGGACTACCTGGAGGTCTACGGCCACCTGCTGCGCCAGGCCGCCGAACCGGTGATCCTGCACTGGCTCGGCCCGATGTTCGACCCGGCCCTGGACGGCTACTGGGGCTCCGCCGACCTCGACGCCGCCACGGACACCTTCCTGGAGGTGATCGCGGCGCACCCCGACAAGATCGACGGCATCAAGGTCTCCCTCCTGGACGCCCGGCGCGAGATCGACCTCCGCCGCCGCCTGCCCGACGGCGTCCGCTGCTACACGGGCGACGACTTCAACTACCCGGAGCTCATCGCCGGCGACGAACAGGGCTTCAGCCACGCCCTGCTCGGCATCTTCGACCCGCTGGGACCGCTGGCGGCCCAGGCCGTACGGGTGCTCGACACGGGCGACGTCCCCGGCTTCCGCGCCCTCCTCGACCCGACGGTCGAGCTGTCACGGCACCTCTTCCAGCCGCCCACCCGCTTCTACAAGACCGGCGTGGTGTTCCTGGCCTGGCTCGCCGGCCACCAGCCGCACTTCACGATGGTCGGCGGCCTCCAGTCGGCCCGCTCCCTCCCGCACCTCACCCGCGCCTACGAACTCGCCGACGGCCTGGGCCTGTTCCCCGACCCGAAGCTCGCCGAGGAACGGATGAAGACCCTGCTCGCACTCCACGGGGTGACCCAGTGACCGGCCCGCTCTCCCGCTTCTCCGTCAACCAGATGACCGTCAAGCAGCTGTCGCTGCCGGACCTGGCCGACGCCTGCCTCGCGCTCGGCGTGCCCGCGGTCGGCCTCTGGCGCGAACCCGTACGGTCGTACGGCCTGGAGGCCACCGCCAAACTGGTCAGGGACGCGGGCCTGACCGTCACCACGCTGTGCCGCGGCGGTTTCCTCACCGCGATCGACCCGGCCGAGCGGGCCGAGGCCCTGGCCGACAACCGGCGCGCGGTCGACGAGGCCGCAGCCCTCGGCACCGACACCCTGGTCCTGGTCTCCGGCGGCCTGCCGGCCGGCTCCAGGGACCTGCACGGTGCCCGGGAGCGGATCGCGGACGCGCTCGGGGAACTCGGCCCGTACGCGGAGACCCACGGGGTGCGGCTGGCCATCGAGCCGCTGCACCCCATGTTCGCCTCGGACCGCTGCGTCGTGTCGACCCTCGCCCAGGCCCTCGACCTTGCCGAACGCTTCCCCGCCCACCAGGTCGGCGTCACCGTCGACACCTACCACGTCTGGTGGGACGACACGGCGCCGCGCCAGATCGCCCGGGCCGGCGCGGGCGGCCGTATCCACACCTTCCAGCTCGCCGACTGGACCACCCCCCTCCCCGAGGGCGTCCTCAACGGGCGCGGCCAGATCGGCGACGGCTCGGTCGACATGCGCGAGTGGAGGGGATACGTCGAGGCGGCCGGCTACACCGGGCCGATCGAGGTCGAACTGTTCAACGACGCGCTGTGGGCCCGGGACGGGCGCGAGGTGCTGGCGGAGACGGCCGAGCGGTTCGTGGAGCACGTCGTCGGGTGAACGCCGAAAAGAATCCCCGCAACCCGTGCAACCCTTCCCGCACTTCGCGGGTCGTACGTGGCATCAGGACTTCTGGGGTGGGATCTGGGGGGATCGCGGAGTCCTGACACGGAGGGGAAAACCCGAAGGGGCCCGGTCGACAGACCGGGTCCTTTCGAATGTCCGGCCCCCGTCGACCAGGCGTCCGCCGGTCCGTCCGGCACCGTGCCCCGCGCGTCCGCGACAGCGCTCCGGTCCGTCCGGCACCGCCGCCGTCGCCTCCCCGGTGACGCTCCGGAGCGGCCGGAACCGGGAGTTGTCCCCCGTGCGAAGGGGACCCACGCTGCTCCTGGGCAGGACGACAGTCGATTCGGCGGGTGGGGTCTCGTGCTGCGCATCCACTTCGGTCCCGAGGACCTCGCCCGCGTCCAGGTGGCACGCACCCCCGACCCGCTCTGGGAGATCGCCTGCAGCCTGCACCGGCTCCAGACCACGCGCGGACGATGGGCGTACGCCGACTGGTACCGCGAGACCCGGGCCACCCTCGCCGGCGGCCCGCTCGACCGGGCCGTACGACGACTGCTGATCCCCGTACTGCCCCGGGCCCGCTACATGCCCGACTTCCTGACCCCGCCCGAAGCCGCCGACGGGCTGGAGCAGGCGTTCGAGGCGATCCTCGACACCCCCGCGGAGCGGGTCACCCACGAGATGCGCGTCCTCGACCGGCTGAGCGGCGCCCCCGACTGGGCCCCGAGGCTGTCCGAGCGCGCGACCCGCGAGGAACTGGTCAAGGTGCTCCGCGCCTACCACGAGGCCGTCATCGCGCCCTACGAGGACCGCATCCTGGCCACCATCACCGGGGAACGCGCCCTGCGCGGCCGGGAGGCCCTGGACACCGGCGTCGGCGGACTGCTGTCCGGGCTGTCGCCGGGCGTCCGCTGGCACCCACCGGTCCTGCACGTCGACTACGTCGAGGACCGGGACCTGCACCTGGGGGGCCGAGGGCTGCGCCTGGTCCCCTCCTACTTCTGCTGGCACACGCCGGTCTCCCTGGCCGACGAGGCCCTGGGACCGGTACTGGTCTACCCCGTGCACGGCACCCGGCCGCCCGCGCCCGTCCGCCCCGCCGACGCCTCCCTCGCCGCGCTGCTCGGCCGTACCCGCGCCGCCGCCCTGAAGGCGCTGGCGCCCGGCGCCACGACCTCCGAACTGGCGGGGTTCCTGGGTGTCTCGCCGGCCACCGTGACCCACCACGTCACGGTGCTGCGGGACGCCGGCCTGGTCCAGAGCCGCCGCCGCACCAACACGGTGCTGCACACCCTCACCCCGCTCGGCGCGGCCATGCTCCGCCGGACCCCGCCCGCGCGGCACGCGCGAGCCGTCGGCCCGCACGCCCACCCCTTCCCGGACGCCGGACGCTGACGGGGCGCCAGGCAGGTCGCGTCGGTCGCGTCCGGAGGGATCCGAGAGTTCCGGGTGTTCCGGGTGTTCCGGCGGGGAGCGTCGCGATCCGGTCAGACGTCACCCGGGTCCATGGCCGCCCCGGGCCCCCGATCGGACCCCGTGCCTCCCACGGGTCACAGCGGTACCGGGGACACCACCGGAGCAACCGCTTCCGCCCCTCGGCCGGGAACTTTCGACGCCGGTCGAAGGTCGTGGTCCGGCGGTGCCCCCTCTGCGAGCGTTTCCCGCGAAGCAAGGACGGGCGGGGCAGCCGCCCCACCCGCACCCGCAGAAGGGGGAATCCCATGCAGAAGGCCCTCGCGGCCGGCGCGCTCGCGCTGGTGTCCGCCGCCACATGTCTGGTCCTCGCTCCGGCGGCGTCAGCCGCCCCGGACGCGTGCACGACCGTCACCCTGAAGACCGGGGGCAACGAGGGCGTGGGCGGCACGGCCAACAAGTCGTCCACCAGCTCGTGCAGCGACCTCAACCTCGTCTACGCCCACGACGCGGCGGGCGACGGCTACGACGCCTACGCCGGCCGCCTCTACCACTCGTCCACGGGCTCGTGGAAGACCTGCGACGCCGGATACATCGGGGTCCTCGACGGCTCGTACGCCGTCGACCGGTACGTGCTGTGCACCGACGTCAGCGACGGCACCAAGTTCACCGTCGCGAGCAAGTACGACTCCGGCGACACCGTCAAGATCACTCACTGACCGTCCGCGGGCGGGGGTGCCGCCGTTCATGGCGGCGCCCCCGCCCGCGCCACAGAACGAAGGGATCCACGGATGACGCGCCCCGCCGCCCGGCGCCGGTTCGCGGTGCGCGCCGCCGCGGCCGCCGCCGTCCTGCTCCTGGCAGCCTGCTCGGCCGGCGCCGACGAGCCCGACAGCGCCCCCGCCGCGCCGGTGACCCCGGCCCGTCTCACGCACACGCTGCCGAAGGACCCGCTGACCATGGTCCTCCCGGCCACCGGTGCCGAGACCCGCTGGACCCAGGGTCTGGATGTGTTCGTCCAGCAGGTGGGACGGGTCACCGCGGCCGCGTGCGCCCGCGACCGGGGCACCGAGCCGCCGGCGGCGGTCCCGCTCGCCTACATCCGGTTCTTCGACGTGCCCGACCTCGCGTTCGTCGCCCGGCACGGCCTCAGCGAGAGCGCCGAGGTGCCGCGTCCCACGGCGAGCCCCCGTCCGCTCCCCGCGCCGCGGCGCGCGGCCGCCCGGACGGCCCGGTCCGGCTCCGTCCGGAACTGCGCGGACGAGGGCACGGCCGCGGTCGCCGCACTGCGCGACACCTACGCCCCGCTCCAGCGGCAGTGGCTGACCCAAGTGGCCGCACTGCGCCGCGACCCCGCCGTCGCCCGGGCGCTTGCCGCTCTGCCGGGCTGCCTCGCGGGCCGGGGCGTACCGGCCCGCGACGAGATGGCCTTCATGGCCCGCGCCGAGGAGCGCGAGAGCACCGCGGGACCGGCCGAACTCCCCGCCGTCGAACGGTCCATGGGCCGTACGTACGCCACCTGCATGCGCCCCGTGGAAGCCGTCCGCGAACCCGCCCGCCTGCGCCTGCGCGACCGGTTCCTGACCGCCCACCCCGACGAGGCATACGAACTGCGCGGGACCCTCGTCCCGACCCTCCACACCGCCGAACGACGCTACGGCCTGCGCCTGTCCTTCCCGGCGCCGTGAGCCACGGGAGCGGTCCTGCGACGGCCGACGACTGCCGGCGGCCGGTCGTCGGCCGAGCAAGTGGCCGGCCCTCGGTCGACGGCGACCGGGGGCAAGCGGTCCGGCGGCGGCCGGGATCGGCCCGGCGTACCGACCGGCAACGCTTGTCAGCGGCCTGCGGCGGCCTGCGGCGGCCTGCACCGGCCCGCAGCGGCCGAGCGGTGGACGAGGATGCGGCCGGCCCCCGGTCGACGGCGACCCGGGGCAAGCCGTCCGGCGGCGGCCTGGGCCGGTCCGGCGGCGACCGGCGGCGTCGGCCGAGCAAGTGGCCCGCCCCCGTCTAGAAGAACACCCCGCACCGCAGCAGCACGTTCGCGTACGGTCGGGCCTCCCCGGTTCGGACGATCAGGCGCGCGTCCCGGGAGAGGGTCTTCAGCCGGTCGTGCGGGACCAGGGACAGGGCGGGGAAGTGGCCGTCCAGCAGCGCCGCGGTCCCCGGGTTCGCCTCCCGTACCTCCGTCGCCGCCGTCGCGCCCTCCACCACCAGCTCGGCGAGCAGCCCGTCCAGCACCTCCGCGAAGGACGGCACCCCCGCCCGGAACGCCAGGTCCACGACGCTCGGGCCGTCGGGTATCGGCATCCCCGCGTCGCACACCAGCACCCCGTCCCCGTGGCCCAGTTCGGCCAGGGCGCCGGAGAGACGCCGGTTCAGGATTCCGGCCTTCTTCACCGGGAGCCACCTCGCGCGCTCGCGCCGGACGCGCCCGAGCCGTGACCGGCGGTCCCCGCCTGGCCGCCCAGCGCCTCGACCTCCGCCGCCGTGGGGAAGGACACCTGCGCCCCCTCCCGGGTGACCGCGGCCGCCCCGACCCGGGACGCGTAGGCCGCCGCCTGCGCGAGGGAGGCGCCGGCCCCCAGCCGCCAGGCCAGCGCGGCGGTGAACGCGTCGCCCGCGCCCGTCGTGTCCACCGCGTCCACCCGTACCGCCGGCACCCGCGTCACGCCCTCCGCGGAGGCGACCAGCGCGCCCTGCGCGCCCAGGGTCACGACCACCGAGCGGGGGCCCCTCGCGAGCAGGGCACGCGCCCAGTCCTCGGGCCGCCCGCCGGCGTCAGCACCGTCGCCGGCCTCGCCGAGGATCACCTTCGCCTCGTGCTCGTTGACGATCAACGGGTCGCAGGCGGCCAGCAGTTCGTCCGGCAGCGGCCGCGGCGGCGACGGGTTGAGGACGAAGCGGCTGCCCGCGTCCAGGTTCCGTACCGTCTCCACGACCGTCTCCAGCGGGATCTCCAGCTGCGCCGACACCACCCGCGAGGCGCGCAGGAGCGGCGCGGCGGCCCGCACGTCCCCGGGGGTCAGCCGGCCGTTCGCGCCCGGCGAGACGACGATGCTGTTGTCGCCGGACGGGTCCACGGTGATCAGCGCGACCCCGGTCGGCGCCCCGCCCACCAGGACGCCGGAGGTGTCGACCCCGGCCGTCCGCTGCGAGTCGAGCAGCAGCTCACCGTGCGCGTCGGCGCCCACCCGGGCCAGCAGGGCCGTCCGGGCGCCCAGCCGGGCGGCCGCGACCGCCTGGTTGGCGCCCTTGCCGCCCGGATGGACAGCCAGGTCCGAGCCGAGCACCGTCTCCCCGGTCCCGGGCCGCCGCTCGACCGCGATCACCAGGTCGGCGTTGGCCGACCCCACGACCAGGAGGTCGTAGTCGTACATGCAGTGTCTCCCCTGGGTATAGGCGGTGGGCGGGCGGCCCCGTGGACCGCCCGCCCGCTCGCCGATGTCAGCCGCCGAAGCCGGCCACGTTCTGCTTCGTGACCACCTTCACCGGCACCTTCACCGTCTTCTCGACCTTCTTGCCCTCGGCCGCCCGCACGGCGTTGTCCACCGCGATCCGGCCGAGCTGGGTCGGCTGCTGCGCGACCGACGCGTACAGCGTGCCGTCCGCGACCGCCTTCAGCCCGTCCGGCGTGCCGTCGAACCCGACGACCTGCACCGAGGTGCCGGCCTTCGCGCCGAGCGCCTTGACCGCGCCGAGCGCCATCTCGTCGTTCTCGGCGAAGACGCCGTCGATGTCGGGGTGGGCCTGGAGCAGGTTCGTCATCACGTCCAGGCCCTTGGTGCGGTCGAAGTCGGCGGGCTGCTCGGCGACGACCTTGATGCCCGGGTACTCCTTCAGCCCGGCCGCGAAGCCGGCGCCGCGCTCGCGGCTCGCGGAGGTGCCGGCCTGGCCCTGGAGGATCACGATGGTGCCCTTGCCGCCGAGCTTCCCGGCCAGCGCCCGGGCGCCCAGCTTTCCGCCCTCGACGTTGTCGGAGGCGACCAGGGCGGCCGTCTCGGCGTTGTTCACCCCGCGGTCCACGCCGACGACGGGGATGTCGGCCTTGTTCGCGGAGCGCACCGAGGGGCCCGCCGCGTCGGAGTCCACCGGGTTGACGATGATCGAGGCGATGCCCTCGCTGGTGAAGTTCTGCAGCTGGTTGGCCTGCTGCGAGGCGTCGTTCTGCGCGTCGGTGACCGTCAGGTCCACGCCCAGCCGCTTCGCCTCGGCCTGCGCGCCGGAACGGATCTGCACGAAGAAGGGGTTGTTCAGGGTCGACAGCGACAGGCCGAGCTTGCGCTCCTCGGCCGGCGAGCCGCCGTGCAGGAACGACATCGCGCCCACCACGGCCGCCGCGACCACCGCGGCCAGGACGTACGTCATCGCCTGCCGGCCCCGGTTGCCCGCGGAGGCTCCCGCGGCCACCGGGGTCGCCCCCGCCTTGCGCCGCAGCGTGTCCAGGAGCACCGCCAGGGCGATGACGACACCGATGACGACCTGCTGCCAGAACGCCGACACGGACAGCAGGTTGAGGCCGTTGCGCAGCACCGCGAGGATCAGCGCGCCGATCAGCGTGCCGGAGGCCTTGCCGGTGCCGCCGGCCAGCGAGGCGCCGCCGATGACGACCGCCGCGATCGCGTCCAGCTCGTAGCCCTGCGCGGCCTGCGGCTGCGCGGAGGACAGCCGGGAGGCCAGCACGATGCCGGCGGCCGCCGCGAACAGGCCGGAGAAGGCGTAGATCGCGAGCTTCTGCTTCTTGACCCGCAGCCCGGACAGGCGGGCCGCCTCCTCGTTGCCGCCGATCGCGTACATGGAGCGGCCGATGTAGGTGCGCCCCAGCACGAACGCCGTGAGCAGCCCCATGACGACCATCACGAGCACCGGCACCGGCAGCCATCCGCCGAGGGTGTCGCCGAGGTGGGAGACGGAGTCGGGGAAGGCGATGGGGGAGCCCTGGGATATCACCAGCGACAGACCGCGGGCCACCGAGAGCATGGCCAGCGTCGCGATGAACGGCGGCAGTTTCCCGTACGAGATCAGGAAGCCGTTGACCAGGCCGCAGGCGATGCCGGTGGCGATCGCGAGGACGACCGCCAGGGCGACCGGGACGCCCTCGGAGGTGGCGCTCCAGGCCAGGACGGTGGCCGACAGGGCCGCCACCGAGCCGACCGACAGGTCGATGCCCGCCGAGACGATCACGAAGGTGACGCCGAAGGCGAGGATCGCGGTCACGGCCGCCTGGACACCGATGTTGAGCAGGTTGTCCGTGGTCATGAAGTCGCCGGACAGCGCCGACATCGCGACCACGAGGACGATCAGCGCGGTCAGCGCGCCGTTGTCGAGCAGGAGGCGGCGCAGGCCGCCCGTGGCGCCTCGCGCGCCCGTCGTGCTCTTGAGCGTGTCAGTGGCCACGGGGGGCCTCCGTCTCGGTCTCGTTCTCGTTCGGGGGAGTGGGGGAGCCGACGGCGAGCGCCATGACGGCGTCCTGGGTCGCCTCGGCGGCGTCGAGTTCGCCGGCGATCCGGCCCTGGGCCATCACCAGCACCCGGTCGCTCATCCCGAGCACCTCGGGCAGGTCACTGGAGATCATCAGGACGGCCGCGCCGGCCGCCGTCAGCTCGTTGACGAGCTGGTAGATCTCGACCTTGGCGCCGACGTCGACCCCGCGTGTCGGCTCGTCGAGGATCAGCACCCTGGTGTCGGCGAGCAGCCACTTGCCGATGACGACCTTCTGCTGGTTGCCGCCGGACAGCGTCCGCACCTGCTGGCCCAGGCCCGCCATCCGCACGCCGAGCTGCCCGGCGATCCGGGCGGCGGCCTCGTGCTGGCCCCTGAGGTCGACGAGCCCGCCGCGGGTCGCGGACCTCAGCGTCACGAGCCCGAGGTTCTCCTCGACGGACGCGTCGAGCAGCAGGCCCTGGCCCTTGCGGTCCTCGGGGACCAGGCCGATCCCGGCCGACAGGGCGGCGTTCACGTCGTGCCGCCGCAGCGGGGCGCCCGCGACCCGCACGGTGCCCGTGTCGTAGGGGTCGGCGCCGAACACGGCCCGCACGACCTCCGTACGGCCGGCCCCGACGAGCCCGGCGACGCCGACGACCTCACCGGCCCGCACCTCGAAGCTGACGTCGTGGAAGACGCCGTCGCGGGTGAGTCCCTCGACGGTGAGCAGCGCGGCGCCGGTCTCGGCCCGCTCCCGCGGGTACTGCTGCTCGATCGAGCGGCCCACCATCAGCCGTACGAGCTCGTCCTCGGGCGTGGAGGCGGGGACCTGGCCGACGCTTCTGCCGTCGCGGATGACGGTGACCCGGTCGCCCAGGGCGGCGATCTCCTCCAGGTGGTGGGTGATGAAGACGACGCCCACGCCGTCCTCGCGCAGCCTGCGCACGATGGAGAAGAGCTTGTCCACCTCGTCGGAGGTGAGCACGGCGGTCGGCTCGTCCATGATCAGGACGCGCGCGTCGAGACTGAGGGCCTTGGCGATCTCGACCATCTGCAGGCGCGCGATGCCGAGTTCACGCACCCGCGCGCGCGGGGACACGTTCACCCCGACGCGCTCCAGCAGTACGGCGGCCTCGGCCTCCATCCGCTTGCGGTCGATCACCCCGAAGCGGCGCGGCTGCCGGCCGAGGAAGATGTTCTCGGCGACCGTCAGGTCGGGCACCAGGTTGAACTCCTGGTAGATGGTGGCGATCCCGAGGCGTTCGGAATCCTGCGCCCCGTGGATGCGGACCTCCTCGCCGCCGACCAGGACACGGCCGGCGTCGGGGGTGTAGGCGCCCGACAGCATCTTGATGAGGGTGCTCTTGCCCGCGCCGTTCTCGCCGAGGAGCACGTGCACCTCTCCGCGCCGCAGGTCGAAGTCGACGCCGTCGAGCGCGATCACGCCGGGGAAGGTCTTCCGTATGCCCTCGATGCGCAGCAACTCGTCCCGGTTGCTCACGTCGTGCTCCTGTTCGTTGCGGGGGACGGCTCCGGTGGGCCGGCCGGGGCGGACGGCCCGGGCTCGCCGCACGAGCGGCGGACGACGAGCCGGGCGGGCAGGGTGACGGACTCGGGGGGCCGTCCTTCGATGCGGTCGACGAGCGCCCGTACGGCGGCGCGCCCCAACTCGCCGGTGGGCTGGGCGATCGCGGTGATCGGCGGGTCGGTGTGCACGAACCAGGGGATGTCGTCGAACGCGGCGAGCGCGATGTCCCGGGGCACCCGCAGCCCGCGTGCGCGGACGGCGTCCAGCGCGCCGAGGGCCATCAGGTTGTCCGCGGCGAACACGACCTCGGGGGGCTCGGGCAGGTCGAGGAACCCCTCGGTGACCCGTCGTCCGCTCTCGGCCTGGAAGTCGCCCTGGCCGGTGTAGGCGTCCGGGAGGGGCAGGCCGTACGCGGCCAGGGCCTGCCGGAAGGCCTCGACGCGCTCGCTGCCGGTGGTGGTGGCGGCCGGGCCCGCGATGATCGCGAGCCGCCGGTGGCCGAGTCCGTGCAGGTGCGCGACGAGGTCGCGGACGGCCTGCCGTCCGTCGGACCGCACCACGGGCACGTCCACGCCGGGGATCCACCGGTCCACGAAGACCATCGGTGTGCCCGCGCGCGCGGCGTCGACGATGAGCGGCGACCCGCCGTCGGTGGGGGAGACCAGCAGTCCGTCGATACGGCGGTCGAGCAGGGTCCGTACGTGGTGGTCCTGGAGGTCGGGCCGTTCGTCGGCGTTGCCGATGATGACGCTGTAGCCCAGCGCGCGGGCCGCCTCCTCGACGGACCGGGCGAGTTCGGTGAAGTACGGGTTCATCACGTCGCTGATGACCAGGCCGAGGGTGTGGGTCTGGTCGGTGCGCAGCGACCGGGCGACCGCGTTCGGGCGGTAGCCGAGCGCCTCGACTGCGGCCAGCACGCGCGCGCGGGCGTCCGCGCTGACCGACGGATGGTCGTTCAGGACGCGTGACACCGTGGCGACGGACACGCCCGCCCCGGCAGCGACGTCCTTGATGCTCGCCATCGCCGCCCCACCTCCTCGTGGAATCGATTACATCGGCGTACAGAGAAGATTGGAATCGATTACACGGAGGTTGGGCAAGCCCCCGGGGGCATCCCGCAACCGGATCGTGATGAACGGCCCCGCCGGGGGTGTTCCGGCCGGCGGGCCCGTTGTCGGACCGCCGCTGTAGCGTCGGATCATGTCCAATCAGGCGGGGAGCGGGGCGGACGGCGGGGAACGACGGCTCGCCGTGCTCGAAGGCGTCCTGGAGCGCATCACGTACGCCAACGAGGAGAACGGCTACACGGTCGCCCGGGTCGACACAGGCCGGGGCGCCGGCGACCTCCTGACCGTGGTGGGCGCGCTGCTCGGCGCCCAGGTCGGCGAGTCCCTGCGGATGGAGGGCCGTTGGGGCTCCCACCCGCAGTACGGAAAGCAGTTCACCGTCGAGAACTACACGACGCTGCTGCCCGCCACCGTCCAGGGCATCCGCCGCTATCTCGGGTCCGGTCTGGTCAAGGGCATCGGACCCGTCTTCGCCGACCGCATCACCCAGCACTTCGGCCTGGACACCCTCACGATCATCGAGGAGGAGCCGAAGCGCCTGGTCGAGGTGCCCGGCCTCGGCCCCAAACGCACCCGGAAGATCGCCGACGCCTGGGAGGAGCAGAAGGCGATCAAGGAGGTCATGCTCTTCCTGCAGAGCGTCGAGGTGTCCACGTCCGTCGCGGTCCGCATCTACAAGAAGTACGGCGACGCCTCGATCTCCGTGGTCAGGAACCAGCCCTACCGGCTGGCCTCCGACGTCTGGGGCATCGGCTTCCTCACCGCCGACCGCATCGCCCAGTCGGTCGGCATCCCGCACGACAGCCCGGAGCGCGTGAAGGCGGGCCTGCAGTACGCCCTTTCGCAGTCCGCCGACCAGGGCCACTGCTATCTGCCCGAGGAGCGGCTGATCGCCGACGCGGTCAAGCTCCTCCAGGTCGACACCGGGCTGGTCATCGAGTGCCTCGCCGAACTCGCGGCTCCCGCGCAGGACGGCGAGGACCCCGGAGTCGTACGCGAGAAGGTCCCCGGTCCGGACGGCGGCGACCCGGTCACCGCCATCTGGCTCGTCCCCTTCCATCGCGCCGAACTCTCCCTCTCCGCCCAGCTGTTGCGCCTGCTGCGCACGGACGAGGACCGGATGCCCGGTTTCCGTGACGTGGCCTGGGACAAGGCGCTGGGCTGGCTGAGGGCGCGCACGGGCACGGACCTCGCTCCGGAGCAGGAGGCCGCCGTCCGGCTCGCGCTGACCAGGAAGGTCGCCGTCCTCACCGGCGGTCCAGGCTGCGGCAAGTCCTTCACGGTCCGCTCGATCGTGGAGCTGGCCCGGGCCAGGAAGGCCAGGGTGGTGCTGGCGGCCCCCACCGGCCGGGCGGCCAAGCGGCTGGCCGAGCTCACCGGCGCCGAGGCGTCCACCGTGCACCGGCTGCTGGAGCTGAAGCCCGGCGGGGACGCCGCCTACGACCGGGAACGCCCGCTGGACGCCGACCTGGTGGTCGTCGACGAGGCGTCCATGCTGGACCTGCTGCTGGCGAACAAGCTGGTCAAGGCGGTGCCCCCGGGCGCTCACCTGCTGTTCGTCGGGGATGTGGACCAACTGCCCAGCGTGGGCGCCGGCGAGGTGCTGCGCGACCTGCTCGCCGACGGCGGCCCCATCCCGGCCGTCCGCCTCACCCGCGTCTTCCGCCAGGCCCAGCAGTCGGGGGTGGTGACGAACGCCCACCGGATCAACTCGGGGCAGCACCCGCTCACCGACGGCATGAAGGACTTCTTCCTCTTCGTCGAGGACGAGACGGAGGAGGCCGGCCGGCTCACCGTGGACGTGGCCGCCCGCCGTATCCCGGCCCGCTTCGGCCTCGACCCGCGCCGGGACGTGCAGGTGCTCGCGCCGATGCACCGGGGACCGGCGGGCGCCGGCACCCTCAACGGCCTGCTCCAGCAGGCCATCACCCCGGGCCGCCCCGACCTGCCCGAGAAGCGGTTCGGCGGCCGGGTCTTCCGGGTCGGCGACAAGGTCACCCAGATCCGCAACAACTACGACAAGGGCGCCAACGGAGTCTTCAACGGCACGGTGGGCGTGGTCACCTCGCTCGACCCGGTCGACCAGCGGCTGACCGTGCGCACGGACGAGGACGAGGAAGTGCCGTACGACTTCGACGAACTGGACGAACTGGCGCACGCCTACGCGGTGACCATCCACCGTTCACAGGGAAGTGAATATCCCGCCGTCGTGATCCCGGTCACCACCGGCGCGTGGATGATGCTCCAGCGGAACCTGCTGTACACGGCGGTGACGCGGGCCAGGAAGCTGGTCGTCCTCGTCGGCTCCCGCAAGGCGATCGGCCAGGCGGTCCGCACGGTGTCCGCGGGGCGCCGCTGCACGGCCCTCGACTTCCGTCTCGCGGGCGGCTGACGGCACCTCCCGGGGCGAATGATCGATCAAATGAGTCACCTAGGTCACAGAGCTCTTCCACTAGCGGGCCGGAGGGGGGCAGGATGAGCAGGTTGGCGGCACTGAGTGCCGCCAATAGGCCCAATGGTCGACCCCGAGTGCACTCTCCTGCGCCAAATGGGGGATGGTAGAGACAGTCAGGGCAACCTCGAAGAAGAGGCACAACGTCGGTGAGGGATGACGTGAGCGAGCACACCAAGAATGCTGTAGTACTGCGGTACGGCGACGACGAGTACACCTACCCGGTGATCGACAGCACCGTCGGCGACGAGGGCTTCGACATCGGCAAGCTCCGCGCCCAGACCGGTCTGGTGACCCTGGACAGCGGGTACGGCAACACCGCCGCCTATAAATCCGCCATCACCTACCTCGACGGCGAGGCGGGCATCCTCCGGTACCGCGGCTACCCGATCGAGCAGCTGGCCGAGCGCTCCACCTTCGTGGAGGTCGCCTACCTGCTGATCAACGGCGAGCTGCCGACCGTCGACGAGCTCACCTCGTTCAAGAACGACATCACGCAGCACACCCTGCTGCACGAGGACGTCAAGAACTTCTACCGGGGCTTCCCCCGCGACGCCCACCCGATGGCGATGCTGTCGTCCGTGGTCTCCGCGCTGTCCACCTTCTACCAGGACAGCCACAACCCGTTCGACGAGAAGCAGCGCAACCTCTCCACGATCCGCCTGCTCGCCAAGCTTCCGACGATCGCGGCCTACGCCTACAAGAAGTCGATCGGCCACCCGTTCGTCTACCCGCGCAACGACCTGGGCTACGTCGAGAACTTCCTCCGGATGACCTTCTCCGTGCCGGCGCAGGAGTACGAGCTCGACCCGGTCGTGGTGTCCGCCCTGGACAAGCTGCTCATCCTGCACGCGGACCACGAGCAGAACTGCTCGACCTCCACCGTCCGCCTGGTCGGCTCCTCGCAGGCGAACATGTTCGCGTCGATCTCGGCCGGCATCAACGCCCTGTGGGGCCCGCTGCACGGCGGCGCCAACCAGTCCGTGCTGGAGATGCTCGAAGGCATCCGCGACGCCGGCGGCGACGTCGACTCCTTCATCCGCAAGGTGAAGAACAAGGAGGACGGCGTCCGTCTGATGGGCTTCGGCCACCGGGTCTACAAGAACTTCGACCCGCGCGCCAAGATCATCAAGGCCGCCGCGCACGACGTACTGTCCGCGCTCGGCAAGTCCGACGAGCTGCTGGACATCGCGCTCAAGCTGGAGGAGCACGCGCTCTCCGACGACTACTTCGTCTCGCGCAGCCTCTACCCGAACGTCGACTTCTACACCGGCCTGATCTACCGCGCCATGGGCTTCCCGACCGAGATGTTCACGGTCCTGTTCGCCCTCGGCCGGCTGCCGGGCTGGATCGCCCAGTGGCACGAGATGATCAAGGAGCCGGGCTCCCGCATCGGCCGCCCGCGCCAGATCTACACGGGCGTCGTCGAGCGGGACTTCGTCCCCGTCGAGGCGCGCTGAGCCCCGCAGCCCCAGGGCCCCGCACCCGGCGACCGGGCGCGGGGCCCCGTGCGTGCCGGGCCGGCGCGGGACCCGGCGGTGGGGCTCGCGTGCGGGCGGACGCGCCGGTGCGAGGGACGTACACGCTCGCGCCGCGCGGGGTGGTCATAGCGGAAGGCGCCCTGGCGACGGTCCCCCCACGGGCCGGCGTCCAGGGCGCCTTCCCATGTCCCGGTGCGGATTCCCCCCACGGGATCCGGCCGGGCGCCTGTGAGACAGCGCCTGAATCGCTGTTGAGCAAAACGAGCAGAACTCGCCGTACTACTGGTGTGTGCGGTCTGCCGGGACAGCGCACGCCGAGAGGGCCGCTCAAAGCTTCCCGGTGTACGTGCCCCGGCAACGCACCTCTGAGGAAGTCCCCCAAGACATCCCCAGATGCCAGTCCGCGCCCCCCAAGACGCTTCCTGACATCGTCAATTTAGACCTTCGCACCCCTTCGATGGTTACGTTCGCATCACTGTGATCTGCGTCTCTTGCAAATGTCCGTTAGGTGCGCAAGAGCACGGATACGGCGAACGGGACCCAAGCGTAAGGATGATGCGCGAGCCTTGTGAAGAGCTTATGTGAGGGTGGCGCCGGACTCCAGAGGGACCGGTGCCCCGTTCTTCGGCTAACCGCGGGTAACAGTCGCGAACTTCAACGGAACGTCCGCAGGCGGAGGCTGTTGGTCACCACGAACACCGACGAGAAGGCCATCGCCGCCCCCGCGATCATCGGGTTCAGCAGACCGGCGGCGGCCAGCGGCAGCGCCGCCACGTTGTAGCCGAAGGCCCACACCAGGTTGCCCCTGATGATGCCGAGCGTGCGGCGCGAGAGCCGGATCGCGTCCGCGGCCACCCGCAAATCGCCGCGCACCAGCGTCAGGTCGCCCGCCTCGATCGCCGCGTCGGTCCCGGTGCCCATGGCGAGCCCGAGATCGGCGGTGGCGAGCGCGGCCGCGTCGTTGACCCCGTCGCCCACCATGGCGACGGTGCGCCCCTCGGCCTGGAGCCGCCGTACGACGTCGACCTTGTCCTCGGGCAGCACCTCGGCGATCACCCGGTCGACCCCGACCTCACGGGCCACGGCCTCGGCCACCGCCTGGTTGTCCCCGGTCAGCAGGACCGGTGTCAGGCCCAGCGCGCGCAGGGCGGCCACCGCCTCCGCGCTGGTCTCCTTGACCGCGTCCGCGACGGCGACGACACCGCGTGCCGCGCCGTCCCAGCCGACCACGACGGCCGTACGCCCGTCCCGCTCGGCCTCGTCCTTCGCCCGGGCCAGCTCCGCCGGCAGCTCCCCGGACAGCTCGGCGAGCCGCCCCACGGCCACCTCGTGGCCCTCCACCAGCCCGCGCACGCCCCGGCCGGGCACGTTCTCGAACCGCTCCACCGGCGGCAGCGCCCCGACCCGCTCCTCGGCGCCCGCTGCCACCGCCCGCGCGACCGGGTGCTCGGAGGCGTGCTCGACGGCGCCCGCGAGCCGAAGCACCTGCTGCTCGTCGGTGCCCTCGGCGGCATACACCCCCTGGAGGGTCATCCGGCCGGTGGTGACCGTGCCCGTCTTGTCCAGGACGACGGTGTCGACGCGGCGCGTGGACTCCAGCACCTCGGGTCCCTTGATGAGGATGCCGAGCTGCGCCCCGCGCCCGGTGCCGACCAGCAGCGCGGTCGGCGTGGCCAGGCCCAGCGCGCACGGGCAGGCGATGATCAGCACCGCGACGGCCGCGGTGAAGGCGGCGACGGTGTCGCCCGTCACGCCGAGCCACCCGCCGAAGGTGGCGAGGGCGACCAGCACCACGACCGGCACGAAGACCCCGGAGACCCGGTCGGCCAGCCGCTGCACCTCGGCCTTGCCGCTCTGCGCGTCCTCCACGAGCTTCGCCATCCGGGCCAGCTGGGTGTCCGCGCCGACCCGGGTGGCCTCGACGACCAGCCGGCCACCGGCGTTCACGGTGGCGCCCGTGACCGGGTCGCCGACGGACACGTCCACCGGCACCGACTCGCCGGTCAGCAGGGCCGCGTCCACCGCGGAGGCGCCTTCCACGACGGTGCCGTCGGTGGCGATCTTCTCCCCGGGCCGTACGACGAAACGGTCACCGACCGTCAGCCGGGCCACCGGTATCCGTACCTCGCGCCCGTCCCGCAGGACGGCCACGTCCTTGGCGCCCAGTTCCAGCAGGGCCCGCAGCGCCGCCCCCGCCCGCCGCTTGGAGCGGGCCTCCAGATAGCGGCCGAGCAGGATGAAGGCGACGACTCCGGCGGCGACCTCCAGGTAGATCGTGGAGGCGCCGTCCATGCGGTCGACGGTGAGGGTGAAGCGGTCCTTCATGCCGGGCATGCCCGCGTCGCCGAAGAACAGCGCCCAGAGCGACCAGCCGAAGGCCGCGAGGGTGCCCAGCGACACCAGGGTGTCCATGGTGGCCGCGCCGTGCCGCAGGTTCGTCCACGCGGCCCGGTGGAACGGCCACCCGCCCCAGACCACCACGGGCGCGGCCAGCGTCAGCGCGAGCCACTGCCAGTTGTCGAACTGGAGCGCCGGGACCATCGACAGCAGGACGACGGGCACCGCGAGCAGGGCGGAGACGATGAGCCGCTCGCGCAGGGCCACCAGTTCGGGGTCCCGGGGCGCGTCCTCCGGCGCCTGTGCGTCCGGGGTCTCCACCTCGGGCGCGGGCTCCTCGGCGGTGTACCCGGTCTTCACCACGGTGGCGATCAGGTCGGCGACCTCGACGCCGGCCGGGAAGGCGACTCTGGCCTTCTCCGTCGCGTAGTTGACCGTGGCGCTGACGCCGTCCATCCGGTTGAGCTTCTTCTCTACGCGGGCCGCGCAGGAGGCACAGGTCATCCCGCCGATGAGCAGCTCGACCTCGGTCGTGGCGGCTGCCGTCGGCTGCGTGGTGGTGCTGGTCATGTCCCGACTCCTCACTGCTGCTCCGGACCGCCGCGACCGCTCGTCGCGTGCTCGGCCCTGCGTGCTGCGGCCTTGCCGGCTCCGGACCGTGGGTGCGCCGGGCCCCGTGCGTGCTCCGGACCTTGCCGCGCTCGCGGCCTTGCGTGCTCCCGTGCTCATCTGGCCGGGTCCGGGTCCGGTCCGGGTCCGACGTCCGCCGCCGTCAGGCTTCGGTGGCGAGCTCGAAGCCGGCCTCGTCCACGGCGGCGCGTACGGCCGCCTGGTCCAGCGGGGCCGCGGACACGACGGTGACCTCGCCGGTGGAGGCGACCGCCTTCACCGAGGTGACGCCGGGGATCTCGGAGATCTCGCTCGAAACGGAACCCTCGCAGTGCCCACAGCTCATGCCGGTCACCTGGTAGACGGTGGTGACGGAACCCGTGGTGTCGGTCTGAGCGGTCATCTCGTTCTCCTCGCAGAGGCGGGTGGGGGTGGTGTGCCCACCATGGCGTACCCGGCCCACAGTGGCGCTCACCTCACTCAGGTTATACCCCTAGGGGGTATTTCTCAAAGAGAGCTCCCGGCGGGCCGGGGTGCCGGGGTGAGCGGGGGAGGGTGGGGTGCCGGGGCGAGCGGGGGAGGGACGGGGTCCGGTCAGGCGGACGGGGTGGCGGCGGGAGACGCCGGAGCGGCGGCCGGCTCGCCGATCAGCGGCCCCAGGTAGCGGATCAGGACGTGCTTCAGCTCCTGGACGTACGCGTCGCGCTCGGCGCCCTCGTGGGCGAGGACCAGTTCCAGGCCGGCTTTGTACAGGCCCAGGCACATGTGCGCGGTGCGGGTGACGTCGGCCGGTGGGGTGCCAGGCAGGAGTGAGCGCAGCAGGTCCTCGATGCGGGCGAGCAGGGTCGCGTGCAGCGCGTCGTGCTCCTCGGAGAGCCGGCCCGGGATGTCGGGGCCGTGCACCAGCGCGAAGAACACGGGGTGCGCGCAGTTGAAGTCGATGAACCGGTCCACGGCGGCGCCCACCGCCTCCTCCAGCGGCGTCGCGGGGTCGACCGGGGCGAGCGCCTCGCCGTAGGTCTCCCGCATCTCGTGCATCAGGCGGTCGCCCAGCTCGATCGCGATCGCTTCCTTGTTGGGGAAGAACTGGTAGAGCGTGCCCGGCGAGACGCCCGCCTCGCGGGCGATGGCGTTGGTGCTGGCGGCGGTGTATCCGGTGAGGCAGAAGACGGACGCGGCGGCTTCGAGCAGCTGGGCGACGCGGCGTTCGCCGCGGGCCTGACGGCGGCGCGGCTGGTCCTTTTCCTGGTTGTCGGGCACGCGTTATCCCCAGCTCTCCGAACGCGATTGACAAACGCGAGCGGTCGCTCGCATTCTTGTGGAACGCGAGTGATCACTCGTGTTTGCCAGTCTATGGCAACGACTCACCATGCTGCCTGCGCCCGGACGGCCCGGACACCGCGGGGGGCACGGTTCACGGTGAAGAAAAAGGGGACACCGCACGATGACCGAAGCCGACAGGGAGCCCCGGCCCGGGGGCTGGACCCGATTCGTCACCGCCCGCCCCCGGTTGTCGCTGCTCGTGGCCCTGGTGCTCACCGCGCTCGCCGTGCTGGCCGGCAGCGGCGTCGCCGACCGCCTCGGCAGCGGCGGCTGGGAGGACCCGGCCGCCGAGTCGGCCTACGCGACCAAGGCGCTGGAGCGCGAGTTCCCGGGCTCGCAGCCCAACCTGCTGCTGCTCGTCGACTCGGGCGACTCCTCGGTGGACGCCCCGGCGGTCGCCGCCGAGGCCGGACGGCTCGCCACCCGCCTGGCCGGTGAGCCCGGCGTCACCGGGGTCGGCTCCTACTGGCAGTCGAAGTCCCCCGCCCTGCGGGCGACGGACGGTCACCAGGCACTGATCGCCGCCCGCATCACGGGTGACGAGAAGGCCATGGGCCGGACCCTCGACCGCATAGCGCCCACCTACCGCGGCGGACACGGCCCGGTGGAGGTGACGGTCGGCGGCCCGGTCGCCGTCCGGCACGAGATGCAGACGATCATCCAGGAGGACCTCACCCGGGCCGAGATGATCGCCCTGCCGGTGACGCTGCTGCTACTGGTGATGGTCTTCGGCAGCGCGGTCGCTGCCCTGCTGCCGCTCGGCATCGGCATCATCGCGATCCTCGGCACCAACGCGGTGCTGCGCGGCCTCACCGAGTTCACCGACGTCTCCGTCTTCGCGATGAACCTGACCACGGCCCTCGGACTCGGCCTCGCCATCGACTACGCCCTGTTCATCGTCCGCCGCTTCCGCGAGGAACTCGCCGCCGGCGCCCCGCCCTTGACGGCGGTGAACACCACCCTGCGCACCGCCGGCCGCACCGTGCTGTTCTCCTCGCTCACGGTCGCCGTGTCACTGGCCGCGATGCTCCTGTTCCCGCAGTACTTCCTGCGGTCCTTCGCCTACGCCGGCATCGCCGTCGTCCTGCTCGCGGCGGCCGCCGCACTCATCCTGCTCCCGGCGGCCCTGGTGCTGCTCGGCCATCGCGTCGACTCCCTCGACCTGCGCCGCCTGCTGCGGCGCGGCCGGCCGCCGCGGCCGGCGGGGGAGGAAGGCACCGCCTGGGGCCGCGCGGCCACCCTCGTGATGCGCCGAGCCCCGGTCTTCGCCCTCGGCACCACCGCGGTCCTGATCCTGCTCGGACTGCCCTTCCTGGGCGTGAAGTTCGGCACCGCCGACGACCGCCAGCTGCCCTCCTCCGCCGAGTCCCGCGTCGTGCAGCAGCACATCCGCGACGACTTCCCCGGCAGCCCCGGTGGCGGCCTGGAGGTCCTCGCCGAAGGGCGGGCGACCCCCGCGCAGTACACCGCCTACAAGGAGCGCATCGCCGCCCTGCCCGAGGTGCGGCGGGTGGACGGCCCGCTGGTCCGGGGCGACTCGGCGTACTTCACGGTGCTCCCCGAGGGGGAGGCCGTCGACGCCCCCGCCCAGCGACTGGTGGGCGACCTGCGGGCCACCCGCGCCCCCTTCGACACCAAGGTGACCGGCACGGCCGCGGTCCTCGTCGACTCCAAGCAGGCGATAGGCGAGCGTCTGCCGTGGGCGGCCGGCTTCATCGCGGTCGTCACCCTCATCCTGGTCTTCCTGCTCACCGGCAGCGTGCTGATCCCCGTCCAGGCGGTGCTGCTCAACGCGCTCAGCCTGACGGCGATGTTCGGCGCGGTGGTGTGGGTCTTCCAGGACGGCCACCTCTCCGGCTGGCTCGGCTTCACCAGCCCCGGCTCCATAGAGACGACCCTCCCGGTCCTGATGTTCTGCGTGGCCTTCGGCCTCTCCATGGACTACGGCGTCTTCCTGCTCTCCCGCATCAAGGAGGAGTACGACCGGACGGGCGACCACGACGAAGCGGTCCGGCACGGCCTCCAGCGCACCGGCGGGCTCATCACGGCCGCCGCGGTCATCCTGGCCGTGGTGATGGTCGCCATCGGCACCTCCCGCGTGACCAACACCAAGATGCTCGGCCTCGGCATCGCGCTGGCCGTCCTGATGGACGCGATGATCGTCCGCAGCCTCCTGGTCCCCGCGGTCATGCGCCTCACCGGCCGGGCGACCTGGTGGGCGCCCGCCCCGCTGCGCCGCTTCCACCGCCGGTTCGGTCTCAGCGAGGGCGAGGACACGCCGGCCGTCCGGACCGAGAAGGAGCGGCCCAAGGTCACGGCGGGCGGCTGACCCGTGCCACACCGGGCCCGGTTCCCGGCAGGCGATGATGTCCGGGTGTCCGGGTGTCCGGGTGTCCGGGTGTCCGGGTGTCCGGGTGACCGGGTGTGGTCGCCGCCCCCGCACAGGGTTCGGTGCACCCGGGGACGGATCGGGTCCACGGAGGAGGAGTGACATGCGGGCGGTGGTGTTCGAGCGGTTCGGGGAGCCGGCCGAGGTGCGGGAGGTGCCGGACCCGCGGCCCGCGGAGCACGGGGTGGTGGTCCGCGTCGAGGCCACCGGCCTGTGCCGCAGCGACTGGCACGCCTGGCAGGGGCACGACCCGGATGTCACGCTGCCGCACGTACCGGGGCACGAACTCGCCGGCGTGGTCGAGGCGGTGGGCGCCCGGGTGACCGGCGCGCGCCCCGGCGACCGGGTCACCGTGCCCTTCGTCTGCGCCTGCGGCACCTGCCCGGCCTGCGCGGTGGGCGACCAGCAGGTCTGCGAGCGGCAGACCCAGCCCGGCTTCACCCACTGGGGTTCGTTCGCGCAGTTCGTGGCGCTGGACCACTCCGACGTGAACCTCGTCGCCGTGCCGGAGGAGCTGTCCTTCGCGACGGCGGCCTCGCTCGGCTGCCGGTTCGCCACCGCGTTCCGTGCGGTCGTGCGGCAGGGCCGGGTGGCCGCGGGGGAGTGGGTCGCCGTGCACGGGTGCGGAGGCGTTGGCCTGTCCGCGGTGATGATCGCGGCGGCCGCCGGCGCTCGGGTCGTCGCCGTCGACGTGTCACCGGCGGCCCTGGACCTCGCCCGCCGTTTCGGGGCGGCGAAGTGCGTGGACGCCACCCGCACCCCGGACGCGGCGGCGGCGGTCCTCGACCTCACCGGCGGCGGAGCGCACCTCTCCCTGGACGCCCTCGGCTCGCCCGCCACCTGCGCCGCCTCCGTCAACGGCCTGCGCCGCCGCGGCCGGCACGTCCAGGTCGGCCTGCTGCCCTCGCCGGCCGGCACCACCCCGGTCCCGATGGGCAGGGTGATCGCCCTGGAGCTCGAACTCCTCGGCAGCCACGGCATGGCCGCGCACGCCTACCCCGGGATGCTGGAACTGGTGCGTTCGGGGGTGCTGCGCCCCGACCTGCTGGTCACCTCCACGATCACGCTGGACGCGGCCCCGGCCGCGCTGGCGGCGATGGGCTCGGCACCCGGTGCGGGGGTGACGGTCATCGCGCCGTGGAGCTGACCCCCGGCCACTCGTGGTCGAGGATCGCCATCACGACCTCGTCGGCCCACCGGCCGTCACGCAGCTGCGTCTCGCGCCGGACACCCTCCACGACGAACCCCACCTTCTCGTAGACCCGCAGCGCGCGGTGGTTGTCGCGGTAGACCTCCAACTGGATGCGGTGCAGGCCGAGTTCCTCGAAGCCGTACCCGACGATGAGCCGCGTCGCCTCGGTGCCCAGCCCCCGGCCCCGGCCGCGCGGCCCGATCAGCGTGCGGAACGTGCAGCTGCGCGCGTCCGGGTCCCACTCGTGCAGGACCACCTCGCCGACGAGTTCGCCGGTGGCGCGGTCGGTGACCGCCAGGTCGAGCCGGTCGGTCCGGGTGGCGCGCGAGCCGTACCAGGACCGCAGGTGCTCGAGGGTCAGCTTGGTGGACGGCTCGAAGGTGAAACGGACGACCTCCGGATCGTCGAGGATCCTCCGGATGTCGTCGGCGTCGCGCTCGGTGAAGGGCCGCAGCACGGTCCGCTCGCCGGTCAGTATGGGTTTGACGGAGAGGTCCATGGGGAGGACTGTGCCCCACGCACGCGGTGGGGCACAGGTTGTTTTTCCGGGGGCGGCCGCCGGCGGGCCGGAGTCAGCCCTCGCGGCGGCCGCGGTTACCGGGCCGGGACGCCACCCACGCCCGCACGGTGTCCGCGTACCAGTAGGGCTTGCCGCCCTCCACGTGGTCGGGTGCCGGAAGCAGCCCGTGCTTGCGGTAGGACCGTACGGTGTCCGGCTGCACCCGGATGTGCGCCGCGATCTCCTTGTACGACCAGAGCCTTCGGTCGGTCATGGGTTGCACCTCCCTGCGCGTGCCGCGGCGGCGGCCCAGGGCGGCCGGCGGGGGAGCCGGGCACTGCGCTGGCGATCACAAAGCCTGTCCTCCGAGAACGACGCCGAGTGAGGGCAGGGCAGGGTCGGTGCACGGGGTGTGACGGAAGACCCGCGTATACGAGACATGTGTGACAGGAAGGGGGCGTTTGTGACAGGAGTGACGCAAAGGCGTACGCCGGTCTGCTGGCGCGGCGCGTTGACTCCGGGCCCGGGAAGTGTGTGCAGCGGGCGGTGCCGTCCCGTCGCGTGGGCCGCGTCCGGCGGACCGCGGTGGTGGCGGGGTGGGCCGGACGCGCTGCGCCGGGCCCGGCCCACCGGCCTTCCCCGGCCTCCCCCGTGTCCCCGCTTCCACCGGCCGGACGCCCAGCCTGCAGGGCGTCGACCCCGCCGGTCTTGGAGAAAAGCGCGCTTCAGCCGGAGACGAGGACTTCAGCCGGAGGCGAGGACGTCAGCCGGGGGCGAGGACGAGGCTCGTCGCCTCTCCCGGCAGCCGGTCCTCCTCGGGCGTCCGGTCGGGAAGCCCGCGGGCCACCGTGAACTCACGGGGCGTGCACCCCGTCATCGTCCTGAACTCGCCGCTCAGGTGCGCCTGGTCGTAGAAGCCGCAGGCCGCCGCCGTCTCCGCCTGCCCGCGCCCGTCGGCAAGCAGCCGCCGGGCGCGTTGCAGCCGCAGCACGCGGGCGGCGGCCTTCGGACCCAGCCCGATCTGCTCCCGGAAACGGTTCTCCAGGTGCCGTACGCTCCAGCCGACCTCGTCGGCGAGCCGTCGTACGGGCATCGCGCCGCCCGTGCGCACCAGTTCCGACCAGGCCCGCACCACCCGCGCCGAACACGGGGTGCCGGCCTCGGACCAGCGCGCGAACACGTCGTCGAGCAGCGCGAACCGGTCCGTCCAGGCCGGCAACGCGGCCAGCGCGGCGGAGAGTTCACCGACACTGCGCGGCCCGCCGCCGGCCGGCCGGGTGCTGAGGGCGTGCGGCAGTTCGTCGGGGTCGACGGCGCGGTCGGCGAGTTCGTACTGCGGGGTGCCGAAGAGGGTGAACGCGGCCCACGGCATGAGCAGGACCTCGATGCCCGACAGCTGTCCGCCGTGCTCGCCGACGGCGGCCGTCGTGGTGGGCCCCGAGTACACGGACACGAGCGTGACCGGCGGCCGGCCCGCGCGGGAGACGCGCACCGGCTGTTCGAAGCCGATCAGCAGGGTGGCCGCGCCGATGGGCGCCTCCAGCCTGCGCCGCGGCCGGTCCATCCGCAGCCGTATCCCGCGGTAGCTGATCACACCGGGCCGCAGTCGCGGATGGGGCGACGCGACGGCGGTCTCCCACCGGCCGCCCGGCCCCTGTCCGGACCGTGTCCGCACCGTACGCGCCATCCGTCCGCGCCCCTCCCGCCGCCGGGCACCCATGGTGCTACGGCGGCGGGAGGGGCGGAAGGCGCGGGCACGTGCCGGTGCGGGCGGCGGCGCGGGACTCCGGGGAAGAGCTCGGCCCGCGCCCCGGGGCGGTCACGCCCCGCAGGAGCGGAGGAACGCCCGGGTCCGCTGCGCGATGGGCAGCGGCTTGTCCGGCTCGCACGGGTACATGTCCTGCTCGACGATCGCGAACAGGTCGACGTCCAGCCTCTGCGCCGCCTCCAGCACCGGCCCCAGCGCGGGCACGCCGGACGGCGGTTCGCACATCACCCCGCGCGCGACGGCCGGCCCGAACGGCACCTCGTTGGCCCGTACGTCCGCCAGGATCTCCGGGTCGACCTGCTTCAGGTGCAGGTACCCGATGCGCTCGCCGTAGGTCTCGATGAGCTTGACGCTGTCGCCGCCGCAGTAGGCGTAGTGGCCGGTGTCCAGGCACAGCGACACCAGGGAGGAGTCGGTCCCGTCGAGGAAGCGGGCGACGTTCTCCTCGCTGTCGATGTGCGTGTCGGCGTGCGGGTGGACGACGATCTCCAGCCCGTACCGCTCCCGCACCTCGTGTCCGAGCCGCTCGGTCTGCGAGGTCAGGTTCCGCCACTGCCCGGGCGTGAGCGTGTCGGGCTCCAGCACCTCGCCCGTCTTGTCGTCCCGCCAGAAGGACGGGATGACGACCAGGTGGGAGGCGCCCATGGCCTGCGTGAGGGCGGCGATGTCCGCGACGTGCGCCCAGGTCTTGTCCCAGACCGCCGGGCCGTGGTGCAGCCCGGTGAAGACCGTGCCGGCCGACACCTTCAGGCCACGTTTCGCGGTCTCCTCGGCGAGTACGGCCGGATCGCTCGGCAGGTACCCGTAGGGGCCGAGTTCGATCCATTCGTAGCCGGAGGCGGCGACCTCGTCGAGGAAGCGCTGCCAGGGCACCTGCTGCGGGTCGTCCGGGAACCAGACGCCCCAGGAGTCGGGGGCCGATCCGATCCGGATGCGGGACAGTGAGGACTGAGGCGGCAACGACGTCATGGCCGCCAGCGTGCGGATCGCGGCCGGGAGTGTCAAGGGCTCGTCCGAATGTCTGGACAAAACATTGACAGGGCGCGGCGGACGGGGCTAGAAACCCTGGAGAGCCGTGTGCGCCGAAGGGCCGCGCCGGAGCGAAGCGAATCAGCGCGAAGGGAACTCGATGGCGTACGACCTGATCACCATGGGGCGGATCGGAGTGGACCTCTATCCGTTGCAGACGGGCGTCCCGCTGCCGCAGGTGACGTCCTTCGGGAAGTTCCTCGGCGGGTCGGCGACGAACGTCGCGGTCGCCGCGGCCCGGCTGGGACGGCGCACCGCGGTGATCACGCGCACCGGCGACGACCCCTTCGGGACCTACCTCCACGAGGCGCTGCGGGACTTCGGCGTCGACGACCGCTGGGTCACCCCGGTCGCCGGTCTGCCCACCCCGGTCACCTTCTGCGAGGTCTTCCCGCCGGACGACTTCCCGCTGTACTTCTACCGGCGGCCCAAGGCCCCCGACCTGGAGATCGACGCGCACGACCTCGACCTCGACGGCATCCGCGAGGCCCGGATCTTCTGGGTCACCGGCACCGGCCTGAGCGAGGAGCCCAGCCGTACGGCGACCCTCGCCGCCCTCGCCCACCGGGACAGGGCGGGCACGACGGTCTTCGACCTCGACTGGCGCCCCATGTTCTGGTCCGCCCCCGACGAGGCCCGCCCCTTCTACGCCGAGGCCCTGAAACACACCACCGTCGCCGTCGGCAACCTCGACGAGGTGGAGATCGCCACCGGAGTGCGCGAGCCGCACGCCGCCGCCCGGGCACTGCTGGAGGCGGGAGTCGAACTCGCCGTCGTCAAGCAGGGACCGAAGGGCGTCCTCGCCGTCAACAGCAAGGGCGAGTCCGCCGAGGTCCCGCCGCTGCCGGTGGACGTCCTCAACGGCCTCGGGGCCGGCGACGCCTTCGGCGGCTCCCTCTGCCACGGCCTGCTGGAGGGCTGGGACCTGGAGAAGATCATGCGGCACGCCAACGCGGCCGGCGCCATCGTCGCCTCCCGCCTGGAGTGCTCGTCCGCGATGCCGACCCCCGACGAGGTCGAGGCGGCGCTCACGGCAGGGGCCGTACGGTGACCGTCGACGTGTCCGCCCTGGTCCGTACCCGCACCCGGCACCCCGAGGCGATCGCCGAGGCGGCCGCCCGCCGGGCCCGCCGGCCTCTTCTCGGCGACTCCGGCCGACTGATGATCGTCGCCGCCGACCACCCGGCCCGGGGCGCCCTCGGTGTCGGCGACCGCCGGTTCGCCATGGCCAACCGCGCCGACCTGCTCGAACGCCTCTGCCTCGCGCTGTCGCGCCCCGGCGTCGACGGGGTCCTCGCCACCGCCGACATACTCGACGACCTGCTGCTGCTGGGCGCCCTCGAACACAAGGTCGTCATGGGCTC
Source organism: Streptomyces sp. NPDC005574 (assembly GCF_040605435.1). Taxonomy (NCBI): domain Bacteria; kingdom Bacillati; phylum Actinomycetota; class Actinomycetes; order Kitasatosporales; family Streptomycetaceae; genus Streptomyces; species Streptomyces sp. NPDC005574. Next base: position 19,561 of record NZ_JBEXCW010000012.1, on the reverse strand, counting down.
GATGAACCGCGGCGGCCTCCAGGGCGCGTCCTTCGAACTCGACGACCGCTTCACCGGCCACCGCCCCGAGGACATCCAGCGCCTCGGGTTCGACGCCGGCAAACTGCTGCTGCGCGTCGACTACGACGACCCGGGCTCTCTCACCACCCTGGAGTCCACCGCCCGCGCCGTCGACGACATGGCCGCCCGCCGGCTGCCCGTCTTCGTCGAGCCGTTCATCAGCGGCCGCGACGCCGAGGGCAGGCTCCGCAACGACCTGAGCGCCGAGGCCGTCACCAAGTCGATCGCCATCGCCTCCGGTCTGGGCGGCACCTCCGCCTACACCTGGCTGAAGGTCCCGGTCACCGACAACCCCGACGACATGGCCGAGGTCATGGAGACGTCGACACTGCCCGCCGTGCTGCTCGGCGGCGAGGTCGGCGGTTCCCCCGAGGACCAGGCGGGCGCGTACGAGAAGTGGCGCGGTGCGCTGCAACTCCCCACCGTGCAGGGTCTGGTGGTGGGCCGCTCGCTGCTGTACCCGGCCGACGGCGACGTGGCCGCGGCCGTGGACACCGCCGTAGGACTGCTGTGAGGGCCGCATGACGAACACAGAGCCGCAGCCGGCGACCGGCGGTGGGCTGTACGTGCCGAAGGGCGCCGCCGCCACCGCCGAGTACGCCCTCGACATCGACCCGAAGCGGGCCGGCTGGACCCACAGCAGCCTGCGGATCGTCGAGCTCGCGCCCGGTGACACGCACACCTTCACCACCGGCGGCAGCGAGTGGATCGTGCTCCCGCTGAACGGCGGATGCACCGTGCGCACCGATGCCGACGAGTTCCACCTCCTGGGCAGGGAGAGCGTGTTCGCGTCGGTCACCGACTTCGCGTACGTGCCCCGAGACGCCCGGGTCCAGATCGCCTCCGGCGCGGGAGGCCGCTTCGCCCTGGCAGGAGCGAAGTGCGAGCGACGACTCCCCGCTCGCTACGGCCCCGCGCCGGAGGTTCCGACCGAGGTGCGCGGCAGCGGGACCTGCACCCGCCACGTCCGCAACTTCGCCTCCGCCGACGCCTTCGACTGCGACAAGCTCATCGCCGTCGAGGTGATCACCCCCGGCGGCAACTGGTCCTCGTACCCACCGCACAAGCACGACGAGCACCGGCCGGGCAAGGAGGCGGAGCTGGAGGAGATCTACTACTTCGAGATCGACGGCCCGCACGGCTTCGGCTACCAGCGCGTGTTCCCCTCCCGTGCGGGCGGGGCGGACGTCCTCGCGGAGGTCCGCTCCGGCGACGCCGTCCTCGTCCCCGACGGCTGGCACGGGCCGTCCGTCGCCCAGCCCGGCCACGCCATGTACTACCTCAACGTCATGGCCGGCCCGGGCGAGACCCGGGAGTGGCGGATCTGCTTCCACCCGGACCACGTCGACAGCACAGGGGGGTACCGATGACTCCGCCCACCCCGGCCGCCGCGACGACCCGGCTCACCGTCGCGCAGGCGCTCGTGCGCTTCCTGTCCGCCCAGTACACCGAGCGCGACGGCGTGCGGCAGCGGCTGATCGGCGCGACCTGGGGCATCTTCGGCCACGGGAACGTCGCCGGCCTCGGCCAGGCGCTCGTCGAGTACGCCGACGACATGCCGTTCCACCAGGGCCGCAACGAACAGTCCATGGTGCACGCTGCGGTCGGCTACGCCCGCCAGTCGGGCCGCCTGTCCACCCACGCGGTGACGACGTCCATCGGCCCCGGCGCGACCAACCTGGTCACGGGCGCCGCCCTGGCCACCGTCAACCACCTGCCGGTGCTGCTGCTGCCCGGCGACACCTTCGCGACCCGGGTCGCCGACCCGGTGCTCCAGCAGCTGGAGGTCCCGCACGCGGGTGACGTGTCGGTCAACGACTGTCTGCGCCCGGTGTCCCGGTACTTCGACCGGATCATGCGGCCCGAGGCCCTGATCCCGGCCGCGCTCCACGCGATGCGGGTGCTCACCGACCCGGTGGAGACCGGCGCGGTCACCCTCGCGCTGCCCCAGGACGTCCAGGCCGAGGCGTACGACTGGCCGCGGGAGTTCTTCGCCCCGCGCACCTGGGCGGTACGCCGTCCGGGCGCCGACCCGGCCGAACTCGCCGAAGCCGTAGGGGTGATACGCGCCGCCCGCCGGCCTCTCGTCGTCGCGGGCGGCGGCGTCCACCACAGCCGCGCCGAGGAGGCCCTCGCCGAGTTCGCCGCAGCCACCGGCATACCCGTCGCCTCCACCCAGGCCGGCAAGGGCTCACTGCGCCACGACCACCCGCAGGACGTCGGCGGCATCGGGCACACCGGCACGGTCACCGCCGACGAACTCGCCCGCACCGCCGACCTGGTGATCGGTGTGGGCACCCGCTACACCGACTTCACCACCGCCTCCGGCACCCTGTTCACGGGCGACGGCGTCCGCTTCCTCAACCTCAACATCGCGCCCTACGACGGCCACAAGCTCGCCGGGCTGCCGCTGGTCGCGGACGCCCGCAGCGGCCTCCAGGAACTCACCGAGGCACTCGGCATGCACGGGCACCGGCTGCCCGAGGCGTACGTCGCCGAGTACACCGAGGACAAGGAGCGCTGGGAGCAGCGCGTCGACGCCTGCTACGAGGCCGAGGAGCCCGACGTACGCCCGACGCAGCCGCAGGTCCTGGGCGCGCTGGACGCGATCGTCGACGAGACGGACGTGATCATCAACGCGGCCGGCTCCCTCCCGGGAGACCTCCACAAGATGTGGCGGGCCCGCTCCCGCGACCAGTACCACCTGGAGTACGGCTACTCCTGCATGGGCTACGAGATCCCGGCCGCGATCGGCGTGAAACTCGCCGCTCCCGATCGTCCCGTGTGGGCGCTGGTCGGTGACGGCACCTACCTGATGATGCCGACGGAGATCGTGACCGCCGTCCAGGAGGGCATCGCGATCAAGGTCCTGCTGGTGCAGAACCACGGATACGCCTCCATCGGCGGACTGTCGGAGTCGGTGGGCGGCGAGCGGTTCGGCACCGCCTACCGCTACCGGGCGCAGGACGGCACGTACACGGGGGCGCCGCTGCCCGTGGACCTCGCCGCCAACGCCGCCAGCCTGGGCATGCGCGTGCTGCGCGCGAAGACCGTACGGGACCTGCGGGCGGCACTCGCCGAAGCCCGCGCCGCCGACACGCCCACATGTGTCTACGTCGAGACGGAAACGGCAGACACAGTGTCGGGGGCGCCCCCCGCGCAGGCCTGGTGGGATGTACCTGTGGCCGAGACCGCGACCCGATCGTCCGCGGTCAAGGCGCGTGAGCTGTACGAACGGCACGTCTCCACCCGACGCCGCCATCTGTGAAGGAGCACTCGGTCATGACGAAGATCGTCAACCACTGGATCGGCGGCAAGCCCGCCGAAGGCGCGTCGGGTACGTACGGGCCGGTCACCGACCCGGCGACCGGCGCCGTCACCACGAAGGTCCCGTTCGCCACCGTCGACGAGGTCGACGCCGCGGTCGCCGCCGCCAAGGACGCCTACGCGAGCTGGGGCCAGTCCTCGCTGGCCAGGCGCACGGAGATCCTCTTCCGCTTCCGCGCGCTGCTGGACGCCAACCGCGACGCCATCGCGGAGCTGATCACCGCCGAGCACGGCAAGGTGCACTCCGACGCCCTCGGCGAGGTCGCCCGCGGCCTGGAGATCGTCGACCTGGCGTGCGGGATCACCGTGCAGCTGAAGGGCGAGCTGTCCACGCAGGTCGCGAGCCGCGTGGACGTGTCCTCGATCCGCCAGCCGCTCGGTGTCGTCGCCGGCATCACGCCGTTCAACTTCCCGGCGATGGTCCCGATGTGGATGTTCCCCATCGCCATCGCGTGCGGCAACACCTTCGTGCTGAAGCCGTCGGAGAAGGACCCGTCGGCCTCCCTGAAGCTCGCCGAGCTGTTCGCCGAGGCCGGTCTGCCGGACGGCGTCTTCAACGTCGTCCACGGCGACAAGGTGGCGGTGGACCGTCTCCTGGAGCACCCCGACGTCAAGGCGGTGTCCTTCGTCGGCTCGACCCCGATCGCCCGGTACATCCACACCACCGCCTCCGCGAACCACAAGCGGGTCCAGGCGCTCGGCGGCGCCAAGAACCACATGCTGGTGCTGCCGGACGCGGACCTCGACGCGGCGGCCGACGCGGCCGTCTCGGCGGCCTACGGCTCCGCGGGCGAGCGCTGCATGGCGATCTCGGCCGTGGTCGCGGTCGGCGCGATCGGCGACGAGCTGGTGGACAAGATCCGCGAGCGCGCCGAGAAGATCAAGATCGGTCCCGGCAACGACCCGGCCTCCGAGATGGGCCCGCTCATCACGAAGGTGCACCGCGACAAGGTGGCGTCCTACGTCGAGGGCGCGTCGGCCGAGGGCGCGGAGGTCGTCCTGGACGGCACCGGGCTCACCGTCGAGGGCTTCGAGGACGGCCACTGGATCGGCATCTCGCTGCTCGACAAGGTGCCCACCACCGCGAAGGCGTACCAGGACGAGATCTTCGGCCCGGTGCTGTGCGTCCTGCGCGTCGACACCTACGAGGACGGCGTCGCCCTCATCAACGCCTCCCCGTTCGGCAACGGCACCGCGATCTTCACCCGGGACGGCGGCGCGGCCCGCCGCTTCCAGCTGGAGATCGAGGCCGGCATGGTCGGCGTGAACGTGCCGATCCCGGTCCCCGTCGGCTACCACAGCTTCGGCGGCTGGAAGGACTCGCTCTTCGGCGACCACCACATCTACGGCAACGACGGCACGCACTTCTACACCCGCGGCAAGGTCGTCACCACCCGCTGGCCCGACCCGTCCGACGCCCCCGCGGGCGTCGACCTCGGGTTCCCGCGCAACCACTGAGGCCGTGCGCGGTGCCCCGCCCCTCCCACGGGGGCGGGGCACCGTCATGTCCGGCCCCGGCCCGGTCCGGATGCCGGACGGCCCCACATTTTTTCGACGCCCCGCCTGCGGTTCCCGTACGGCCCAAGCGGGCGGTAGGGCTTGGGTCGAACTGTCGAATAAGTGATTGACGAGGGCTTCAAGCTGCGGATTCCGTAGATCGAAGCCTATTGACGTGTCGGTTTTCGTCGGGGTTCCATGCAGCACCGTCCCAGCCGCCGGAGCCATCCGCACGAGTCGATCGGAACCGCCGCATGACCGACACGCTCCGCCCTGCCGACACCGCCGTCGCCAAGGCGACGGACACCGGCGCCACCACGCTCAAGCGTTCCATCGGTGTCGTCGGCGGCACCCTGCTCACGCTCTCGTGCGTGACGCCCGCGTCCACGCTCTTCGTGGTCGTCCCCGACCTGTTCGGCACCCTCGGCACCGCCACCGCCCTCACGATCGCCATCGGCTCCCTGCTCTGTATCGCCGTGGCGTTCTGCTACGCCGAGCTGGGCACCCTCATCCCCAGCGCGGGCGGCGAGTACGCCATGGTCTCCACGATGGCCGGACGCCTCGCCGGCTGGCTCGTGTTCGTCCTCTCCCTCCTGGTCGTGATGATCGTCCCGCCGGTGATCGCGATGGGCACCGCCGACTACCTGGCCCCGATCGTCCACCTCGACCCCTCGCTCGCGGGCGCCGCGGTCATGCTGCTCGCCACCCTCGCCGGCCTGCTCGACCTGCGCGCCAACGCCTGGATCACCGGCATCTTCCTGGTCCTGGAGGTCATCGCGGCGGCCGTCGTGGCGGTACTCGGCTTCGCGCACAGCGAGCGCGGCGCGGGCAGCCTGGTCTCGATGCGGGTCGCGGGCGCCCACGGCCACCCGGACACCGTCACCGCCATGCTGGTCGTCTCCGGCCTCGCGATCGCCCTCTTCGTCACCCAGGGCTTCTCCACCGCCGTCTACCTCTCCGAGGAGCTGGAGAACCCGCGCCGCAACGTCGCCCGCACGGTCCTCGCCACCCTCGCCATCTCCACCGTGATCATCCTGGTGCCGGTCGCCGCCATCACCCTGGGCGCCTCCGACCTCGGCCAGCTCAGCGGCGGTGACATCAGCGGCATGGTCACCGCCTGGTCCAACTCCGCCGTCGGCACCTTCGTCAGCCTCTGCGTGGCCCTCGCGATCATCAACGCGGGCATCGTCATGGTCATCCAGAACTCCCGCGTCCTGTTCGCCTCCGCCCGCGACAAGGCCTGGCCCGAGCCGGTCAACCAGGCCTTCGCCAAGCTCGGCCGCTTCGGCTCCCCGTGGGTGGCCACCCTCGCGGTCGGCATCCCCGGCGCACTGCTGTGCTTCGTCAACCTCGACACCCTCTACGGCGTCACCGGCGTGTCCGTGACCGCGATGTACCTGCTGGTCGCGGTCGCCGCCCTGCTCGCCCGCCGCGGCGCGCACCGGCACACCCCCGCCTGGCGCATGCCGCTGTGGCCCGCGATGCCGGTCCTGCTGATCGCGGTCCTCGCCTACATCCTGAGCCGGCAGGAGACGAGCTATCTCCTGTGGACCGGCGGCATCACCGCCGCCGCCTCCCTCTACTGGGCCCTGTACCTGCGCCCCCGCCGCGCCACCCGCTGGCTGGTGTCGATCCCCGAGGACGCGCGGGCCTGACCGCGCGGACGGGTCCGCGCCGGCCCCGTGTACGCCGGCCGCGGTACACGGCGCGGGCCGTGTACGCCGCGAGGAGGGGCCGGGGTTCAGCCCGGGGGCTCAATCGGTTGTCGGTGGCGGCCCGTACCGTTGACGCATGGATCTTCGACCGCCCCGACTGCGAGGGCTACTTCGGGGGCCGCGCCGGTGGGGTGCCGCCGCGGCCGCCGTCGTCGTGCTCGCCGGCGCCGGCACCTGGACGGCCGCCGCCTCCGACGGCCCGCCCCCGGTGCACCGCACCGACCGGGTCCTCGCCACCGGCGGCGGAGAGCGCCTGGACACCTCGTACTTCACCTCGGGCCCATCCGGCCGCCGGCCCGCCGTCCTGCTCGCGCACGGCTTCGGCGGCAGCAAGGCCGACGTCCGCGAGCAGGCCCAGGATCTCGCCCGCGACGGGTACGCGGTGCTGACCTGGTCGGCGCGCGGCTTCGGCCGGTCCAACGGCAGGATCGGGCTGAACGACCCGAAGGGCGAGGTCGCCGACGTCTCGAAGCTGATCGACTGGCTCGCCCGGCAGCCCCAGGTCCAGCTCGACAAGCCCGGCGACCCGCGCGTGGGCATGGCCGGCGCCTCCTACGGCGGCGCGATCTCCCTGCTCGGCGCCGCCCATGACGACCGGGTCGACGCCATCGCCCCGGCGATCACCTACTGGAACCTCGCCGACGCCCTGTTCCCCGACGGCGTCTTCAAGAAGCTGTGGGCCGGCATCTTCATCAACTCCGGCGGCGGCTGCGGCCGGTTCGAGCCCGCGCTGTGCCGGATGTACGAGCGGGTCGCCGAGTCCGGCACCCCGGACGCGGCGGCCAGGTCCCTGCTGGAGGCCCGCTCCCCGTCCGCCGTCGGCGACCGCGTCAAGGTGCCCACCCTCCTCGTGCAGGGCCAGACCGACTCCCTCTTCCCGCTCGGCCAGGCCGACGCGGCGGCGAAGGCCATCCGCGCCAACGGCGCCCCGGTGGACGTCGACTGGATCGCCGGCGGCCACGACGGCGGGGACATGGAGACCAGCCGCGTCCAGGCCCGCGTGAACTCCTGGTTCGACCGCTACCTCAAGGGCGACAAGAACGCCGACACCGGCCCCGCCTTCCGCGTCACCCGCACCGGAGGCGTCGACTCCACCGACGGCGCCGCCCGGTTGAGGGGCGCGAGCGGCACCACCTACCCCGGCCTGGAGAGCGGCACCGAGTCCGTCGCCCTCACCGGCCGCGAGCAGACCTTCGCCAACCCGGCCGGCGCGAGCCCGCCCGCCGTCTCCGCGCTGCCCGGCCTCGGCGGCTCCGGCGGCCTGGCCCAGCTGTCCTCGCTCGGCGTCGGCGTGTCACTGGACTTCCCCGGCCAGTACGCGCGCTTCGACTCGGCCCCCGTCCGGGACGACCTCCGCATCACCGGCTCCCCGAAGGTCACCGTCCACATCAAGTCCTCCGGCGACGACGCGGTCCTCTTCGCGAAGGTCTACGACGTCGGCCCCGGCGGCACCCGGCAGGTCCTGCCCTCCCAGCTCGTCACCCCGCTCCGCGTCGAGGGCACCAGGACCGGCAAGGACGTGACGATCACGCTCCCCGCCGTCGACCACGACATCGACAAGGGCCACCAGCTGCGTCTGGTCCTCGCCTCCACGGACCTCGGCTACGCCTCCCCGCTCACCCCGGCGACGTACACCGTCTCCCTGAAGTCGGACCTGAAGGTGCCCACCGCGCCCGGTGTGAGCACCGCGGCCGCCCCGCTGCCCTCCTGGGTGTGGTGGCTGCCGCTCGCCGGCGCCGGCCTCGCCCTGGCCCTGCTGCTGACCGGCCGCCGCCGCACCGCCCCGCCCGCCCCGGACCCCGCGCGGGCCGAGGTCCCGCTCCAGATCACCGGCCTGAGCAAGCGCTACGCGAAGTCCGCCGACCGGTACGCGGTCAGGGAGCTGTCCTTCCGCGTGGAGAAGGGCCAGGTCCTCGGCCTGCTGGGTCCCAACGGCGCGGGCAAGACGACCACACTGCGCATGCTCATGGGCCTCATCAAGCCCGACGCGGGCGAGATCCGCGTCTTCGGCCACGCCATCCGCCCGGGCGCGCCCGTCCTGTCCCGGGTCGGAGCCTTCGTCGAGGGGTCGGGCTTCCTGCCGCACCTGTCCGGCCGGGAGAACCTGGAGCTGTACTGGAGGGCGACCGGCCGGCCGACCGGGGACTCCCACCTGGACGAGGCGCTGGCGATCGCCGGCCTCGGCGACGCGCTGGCCCGCGCGGTCCGCACCTACTCGCAGGGCATGCGCCAGCGCCTGGCCATCGCCCAGGCCATGCTCGGCCTGCCGGACCTGCTCATCCTCGACGAGCCGACCAACGGCCTCGACCCGCCCCAGATCCGCGAGATGCGCGAGGTACTCATCCGGTACGCGGCCGCCGGGCGCACGGTCATCGTCTCCAGCCACCTGCTGGCGGAGGTCGAGCAGTCCTGCACGCACCTCGTGGTGATGGACCGCGGCCGTCTGGTCCAGGCCGGCCCGGTCCGGGACATCATCGGCTCCGGCGACACCCTGCTCGTGGGCACCGGCACACCGGTGGAGGAACCCGTCGTGGAGAAGATCGCCGCCCTGCCGGGCGTGACCTCGGCGCTCAGCACCGACGACGGACTCCTCGTCCGCCTCGACCCCGGCGGCTCCGCCGAGCGCCTGGTCGTCGAACTCGTACGGCTGGAGGTGCCCGTCGCCTCGGTCGGCCCCCACCGCCGCCTGGAAGACGCCTTCCTCACCCTGATCGGAGGCTCCGCGTGAGCACCCTCGCCGAGCGCACCGACCCGGTCGAGGTCGCCTCCGGCTACCGGGCCGGCCGCACCCTGCCCCCGCGCGTGGAGCTGGTCCGCCAGCTGAAGCGGCGCCGCACCCTCGTCATGGGCGGCATCCTCGCCGCGCTGCCGTTCGTGCTGCTGGTCGCCTTCGCCATCGGCGGCGACCCCGGCGGCCGCAACAACACGGTGACCCTGATGGACACCGCCACCGCGTCCGGCGCCAACTTCGCCGCCGTCAACCTCTTCGTGTCGGCGGGGTTCCTGCTGGTCGTCCCGGTCGCCCTGTTCTGCGGGGACACCGTCGCCTCCGAGGCGAGCTGGTCCTCGCTGCGCTACCTGCTCGCCGCGCCCGTGCCCCGGGCCCGCCTGCTGTGGTCCAAGCTCGTCGTCGGGCTGGGGCTCAGCCTGGCCGCGATGATCCTGCTGCCGGTGGTGGCGCTGGCCGTCGGCACGGCCGCCTACGGCTGGGGGCCGCTGGAGATCCCCACCGGCGGAGCGCTCGCGGCGGGCACCGCGGCCCAGCGGCTCCTGGTGGTCGTGGCGTACATCTTCGTGTCCCAACTGGTCACCGCCGGGCTCGCGTTCTGGCTGTCGACCAGGACGGACGCACCCCTGGGCGCGGTCGGCGGCGCGGTCGGACTGACCATCGTCGGCAACGTCCTCGACGCCGTGACCGCCCTCGGCCACTGGCGGGACTTCCTGCCCGCGCACTGGCAGTTCGCCTGGGCCGACGCCGTACAGCCCCATCTCGAATGGTCCGGCATGATCCAGGGCACCGCCGTCTCCGTGACGTACGCCCTGGTGCTGTTCGCGCTGGCCTTCCGCGGTTTCGCCCGCAAGGACGTGGTGTCCTAGCGTCTGTCGGCGCCGGGGCGCGCGAGCCCGGCCTGCTCCGAGGGGGAGGCCCCAGGCCGGCGGAGGGTCACCCACCGGTCTCGAAGGCCGCCCACCGTGCCCTCTTCGAGACGCATCCGCAACGCTTCGTAGCGCACACTTCGCCGCCCTGCGCCGTCACAGTCACAGACGTCGACGTCAACGGACACAGGGGGCACGGCACATGGAGACCCACCACACACGAAGGCCGGGCACGACCCGCCCGCGCGCGGCCCTGATCGCTCTCCTCGCGGCCGCCGGACTGCTCACCGGCTGCGGAGCGGGCGGCCAGGGAGCGCACAGCGCAGACGGTTCAGACCGCTCGGACGGCTCGGCGGGCCTCCCGGCGCCCGCCCCGGCGTACACCTCGGGCGGCGGACAACAGGGCGGCGAGCAGGGCGAGGACGGCACGGCCCGCGAGGTGGCGCCGTCCCCGGACCACCTGTCCACCTTCGCCCTCGACGTCGACACCGCCTCCTACGGCTACGCCCGCCGCTCCCTGGCCGACGGCCGGCGGCCCGACCCCTCGACCGTCCGCCCCGAGGAGTTCGTCAACAGCTTCCGGCAGGACTACGCACGCCCCGACGGCGACGGCTTCTCCGTCACCGTCGACGGCGCCCGCACCGACCGGCGCGACTGGTCCCTGGTCCGCGTCGGCCTCGCCACCCGGTCCGCCGGGCCGGCCGGTGAACGCCCGCCCGCCGCCCTCACCTTCGTCGTCGACATCTCCGGCTCGATGGGCGAACCGGGCCGCCTCGACCTCGCCCGGCAGTCCCTGGACACGATGACCGACCGGCTGCGGGACGACGACTCGGTCGCGATCGTCACCTTCAGCGCCCAGGCCGAGACGGTCCTGCCGATGACCCGGCTCGGCGATCACCGCGGCCGCGTCCACGACGCCGTCGACGGTCTGGAGCCGACCGATTCCACCAACCTCGGCGCGGGGGTGGAGAAGGGCTACGCCACCGCCGTCGAGGGGCTGCGCCGGGGCGCCACCAACCGGGTCGTCCTCGTCTCCGACGCGCTCGCCAACGACGGCGACACCGACCCCGACTCGATCCTCGACCGCATCGACGGCGCCCGCCGCGAGTACGGCATCACCCTCTTCGGTGTCGGCGTGGGCAGCGACTACGGGGACGCCCTGATGGAACGCCTCGCCGACAAGGGCGACGGCCACACCGTGTACGTGTCGGGGGAGGACGACGCCCGCAAGGTGTTCTGCGAGCAACTCCCGCGGAACATCGACCTCGTGGCCCGCGACGCCAAGGCCCAGGTCGCCTTCGACCCCGAGACGGTCGCCGAGTTCCGCCTCGTCGGCTACGACGACCGGCGCGTCGCCGACGACGACTTCCGCGACGACCGCGTCGACGGCGGCGAGGTCGGCCCCGGCCACACGGTCACCGCCCTCTACGCCGTCCGCACCAGGCCCGGCGCCGGCGGCCACCTCGCCACGGCAAGCGTCCGCTGGCTCGACCCCGACACCCGCGCCCCGCACGAGCGGTCCGGGCAGCTGGAGTCCGGCTCCCTCGACGGCTCCCTCTGGAAGGCCGCCCCCCGCCTCCAGGTCACCGCCGTCGCCGCCTACTTCGCCGACGCCCTGCGCTCGGGCGACGAGCGGTACCGCACCCTGCCCGGCGACCCCGGTCTCACCGAGCTGGGACGGCACGCGGCCGCCCTGGCGAACACCACCGAGGACGGGGACGTCCGCGGGCTCGCCGACGCCATCGACCGGGCCCGCGACCTCTGAGCGACACCGCGCCCCGGGACACGGGAGCGGCGGACAGACGGCAGCGGCGGACACACGAAAGCGGCGGGCCACCGGAGGACCGGTGACCCGCCGCGGGCGGAGCCGAGGCTCAGCCGTTGCCCGCGCCGTTGCCGGAGAGGGCCGAGATGTCGTCCAGGACGTGCGAGAGCGGCTCGTCGCCCTTGGCCTGGGTGGAGTTCTCGACGCACTGCTGGGTCTGCGGGGCCGACAGGATCGGGACGTCCTGCACGCCGACGTTGAGCAGCGCGACCAGCGACTGCGCGTTGAGCTTCGCCGGCAGACCGACGCAGGGCTTGTTCAGCGAGCCCTGGACCAGCGACAGCTGGGGGCTCATGTCACCGAACGTGGCCGAGTTGCCGAACTCCTGCGAGGCGCCGTTGCCGCTGGCGGAGGTCGTGCCGTTGTCGTCACCGATGGCGAGCGCCTGGGGGACGGCCGCTGCCGAGAGACCGGCGACGGAAGCGGCAATAGCCGCGGTTGCCCACAGCTTCTTCATGTTCATTCCCTTCGAAAAGCGGACTCCGGGGAGGAGCTGCATGATCGTCAACGCTTCCGGACCCGCCGAAGTTGCGAGCTTTGCCCCGAATGGCCCAGCGCATTTCGCGGCCGAGTGGGCGCCGAAGTCATGAGTGGACGCCGAACAGCGGGTCGCCGGAATCCGGCAGCCCGCTGAAGGGAATTCACAGCCGCCCGGCAATCAGTGGTTCTGGACGCCGTTGCCCGCGAGGACGGAGATGTCGTCCAGGATGTGCGAGAGCGGCTCGTCGCCCTTGGCCTGGGTGGAGTTCTCGACGCACTGCTGGGTCTGCGGGGCCGACAGGATCGGGACGTCCTGCACGCCGACGTTGACCAGGGCCAGGACCGACTGCACGTTGGCCTTCGCCGGCAGGCCGATGCAGGGCTTGTTCAGGGAGCCCTGGATGAGCGCCATCTGCGGGCTCATGTTGCCGTACGTCGCCGAGTTGCCGAACGCCTGGTGCGCGCCGTTGCCACTGGCCGACGTGGTGCCCGTGTCGTTGCCGATGGCGAGGGCCGTCGGCGCGGCGGCGGCGGAGACGCCTACGACGGACGCGGCGACCGCGGCGGAAGCCAGAACCTTCTTGATCACTTGCTAGTCCCTTCTGGGAAAACCCCGTCCACCGGAGCGCTCTGGTCAACTCCCGTGGGCCCGCTTGGTTGCTGCCATTCACTCCGATGGCTCAGAGGAAAAGGAGAGATCCGATCGAGTGAAGCGCCGCAACCAATCGCCGGATATCCGGGTTGATGCGACTGCAGGAACACGCGTCTTGCCGGGATGCGTCTCGTCAGGGCGCCTCTTGTTCCAGGAAAGGAAAGCGAAATGCTGAAGAAGGCAATGGCCACGGCGGCGATCGCCGTGTCGGCCGTCGGTGTTTCGGCGGCCGCTGCCCCCCAGGCGCTTGCCATCGGCGACGACGCCAACACCACCTCGGCGAGCGGCAACGGCGCGCAGAGCGCGTTCGGCAACCAGGTCACCAAGGGTGACATGAGCCCCCAGGCCACCCTGGTCCAGGGCTCGCTGAACAAGCTCTGTGTCGGCCTGCCGGCCAAGGCCGACGCCCAGTCGCTGGTCGCCGTCATCGCCAACGTCGGCGTCCAGGACATCCCCGTCCTGTCGGCCCCGCAGACCCAGCAGTGCGCCGAGAACTCCACCCAGGCCAAGGGTGACGAGCCGCTCTCCCACGTCCTGGACGACATCTCGGCCCTCTCCGGCAACGGTGCCGCCAACGGCTGACCCGACGCCCCCGACCGTTCGGGCCGCCCCCTTCCTTTCCCCGGGCGGCACGAGCGGGTCCGGCATTTGTAGTAATAATCCCAAGGCGTTCGAGTGAATTACCCGGTCGCCCATGTTCCGTAGTTTCTTCGGCTGTCTATGCCTCGTTTCACAGCTGCAGGTCATGGTGCGAGCCGTTCCGGCTGTGCTCGCTCGGTTTCGACCGTCACAGGGCATGACCGCAGAGAAGGGAAATCCAATGAAGAAGACCGCTGCTGTCGCCGCGGGCGCGATCATGGCTCTGAGCATGGCCGCCCCCGCCTTCGCCGACGCGGGGGCCGAGGGTGCGGCCGTCGGCTCCCCGGGCGTCCTCTCCGGCAACGTGGTCCAGGTTCCCGTGCACATCCCGATCAACGTGTGCGGCAACACCATCAACGTCATCGGGCTGCTGAACCCCGCGATCGGCAACTCCTGCGTCAACGGCTGATCCCGTAACGCACCAGCCGTAAGGCTGGGTCATGGCCGGCCTCGGATCGTTCTCGCGCTCCGGGGCCAGCTGTATTTTCCCACTTCTCCCAGCAGGAAGACACAAGATCTTGCGACAGACCCTGAGCAGGGGAATGGTCGCGGCAGCCGCCGCAACCAGCATTCTGTCCCTGTGCGGCAGCCCCGCCGTCGCCGACACGCACGCGAGCAATGCCGCCATGGATTCACCCGGCGTCCTGTCCGGCAACAGCGTGCAGGTGCCGGTCGACGTGCCCGTCAACGCCTGTGGCAACTCCGCCGACGTCGTCGCGGCGCTCAACCCGACGTTCGGCAACTCGTGCGCGAACGTCGGCGACGCCCACGGCGGCGGTGCGCACGGCGCGCCCCACAGCGACTCCGGACACGACCCGCGTCACACCCCGGACCACGGCCGCAACCACGGCCACGACTCCGGCCGTGACACCGGTGGCCACTACGGCTCCGCGGACGGCTACGGCCACGGGTCCGAAAACGGCTACGGCTCCGACACCGGTTACGGCTCCGACACCGGCTACGGCTCCGGGGACGACTTCGGACGCGGTCACGACCGGGGCCACGGTCCTGGCACGGGCCACGGTCACGGTGCCGGTCACGATCGGGGGCACGGCCACGACAGGGACCACGGTCACGGTGCCGTGCACGGCGACACCCCCCGTTCCGGGGGTTCCGGTGCGTACGGTGAGGCCGAGGGATCGCCCGGTGTCGGGTCCGGGGACCAGGCGCAGGTGCCGGTCGACGTACCGGTGAACCTGTGCGGCGACACGGTGGACGTGATCGGCGTGCTCAACCCCGTCTTCGGCAACCACTGCGACAACGGGCACCAGCCGCCGGCCGGGTACGGAGACACTCCGCCGTCGGTGCCGCCGCACACCACGCCGCCCCCGCACTCCCCGCCGCCGCACTCCCCACCCCCGCACACCCCGCCGCCCACGGGAGGTGAGCATCCCGGGCTCCCGCCCTCCAGTGCCCACCCCGGCCTGCCGCCGTCCCTGGCCCACACCGGCAGCGAGTCGCTGATGGCCGCCTCGGGCGCCGCGGCCGTGCTGGTCGCGGCTGGTTCGATCCTCTACCGACGAGGCCGAGCCGCGTCCCGCCGGTGACCCACCGGGTGCCGGACGGCCTACGTCCGGCACCCGTGCCCGCTCAGCGCCGTACCGCCTCCACCGGGCCCCCCAGGTCCCGTCCGCCCGTCGCCGGGACGGCCCGGTCCTCCGCCCAGGGTGCCCCCGTCCGCAGCCGGCGCCGCACCCCCCGTACCAGCGCGGCCGCCGTGTAGGTCGCGCCGTGTACGAAGCGCATCGACGGGCCGAAGGCGGGGGCCGTCACCAGGCCCGCCATGAAGAGTCCGGGGTACGACGACTCGAAGTCGCGCCCGATGCGCGGCGCGCCGCCCGCCACGGTCGCCAGGGTGCCGCGCAGGTCGTCGTGGAGCAGGCCGAGCCGCTCGCAGGTCGCGCCGAAGCCGGTGCCCGCGATCACGTGGTCGGTCTCCAGTGAGCGCAGCGAGGGCACGCCCCCAGCGGTCGCCCGCACGTCCAGCCGGACCCTCGCCCCCGACACCTCCCGGGCCGCCACCACCTCGTGGCCCGGCAGCACCTCGACCGCCGCCTCCACCCGCTCCCGCACCCACCAGGCGCCCGCCGGTCCCAGGGCCGTGGCCGCGATCCGGGCCCGGGTCGGTTCGGGGAGCCGGTGGAAGAGGCCGGGCCGCTCGGCGTAGAACCAGTTGCGCCAGCCGCAGCCCAGGCCGCTGTGCGGGGCACGGGCCGACCGCCACCACGGGCGCTCCCACGGCGGCGGCGTGTCGTTCCAGTGCAGCCGCCCGGCGCGGGCCAGCACCCGGACGCGGGTGCCCTGTTCGGCGAGCAGGGCCGCCGTCTCCAGTGCCGCCTGGCCGCCGCCGACGACCGTGACGTCCCGGCCGCGGAACCGGTCCAGGTCGGCGTGGTGGCTGCTGTGCGAGACCAGTGAGGGGCCGAGGGGGCGCAGGGCGGCCGGAACCTCCACGAACGGCAGCACACCGACGGCCAGGGCGACCGTACGGGCGTGCAGGACCTGCCCGTCGTCGGTGACCGCCTCGAAGCCGCCCGGGCAGGGCGTCACCCGGGTCACCGTGCGCTCGTCGACCTCCGGCGCCGCGTTGCGCGCGAACCAGCGGCCGTAGGCGGCGAACATCTCCACCGGGATGGGCTCCCCGTGCCGGGCCCGGACGCCCTGGCCGGCGCAGTACACGTCGAGACGCCAACGCCCGTCCGGGTCGGAGAGGTTGGAGGCCCACGGTTCGGACTTGAGGAACATCCCGCGGGGCATGTGGTCGCGCCAGGACGCCATGGGCCGGCCGAACACGCGCAGCCTCAGTCCGGCGGCCGCGGCATGGGAGGCGATGGACAGGCCGTAGGGACCGGCGCCGACCACCAACAGGTCGTACATCAGCAGCTGCTCGCTTTCTCGTCATCGGTCAGGCCGTCCGCCGCACCGGCGGACGCGCCCGCGGCCAGGCCGGCGGGCAGGTCGTGCGCACCGGCCGCGGCGGGGGCCGCCTGACGCACCACCCGCCCGCGCGCCCTCGCCGCGCTCTCGGGGGCCGGCCCGCGCAGCCGGCCGAGCAGGCGGCGCGCGACATGGCGGCCCCACAGGCCCCACAGGGCCCGGCCCGGAGCCCGGTCGTCCCGGGCGTGCCAGGCCAGTTCGCGCCCGCCGGGCCCGCTGGGGGCCGGCAGCAGAGCCGTGAGCGGGGCGTAGTTCTCCACCACGAACTCCCGTCCGGGCCGCGGCACTCCGTCCGGCAGCGGCCGGCGCGTGAGGTCCAGGTGCAGGGCCCTTACGACGTCCAGGCCCGCGGTGTCGGTGAAGAGCCGGAACTGCGCTCCGGGGCGCGGGTTGAAGTCGAGCAGGTGGTAGCGGCCCGTCGCGCCGCAGCGCCGGAAGTCGAGGTCGAAGATGCCGCGGTAGCCGAGTTCGCGCATCAGGCGCTCGGTGAGCTCCTGCAGGGGCGGGTTGGGGGCCCAGTGGCCGACGGCCGTCAGCCCGGCGCCGCGCGGCCAGGCCCGTCGCTTCACGCCGGAGCCGCCGCCGCGCAGCGCCCCGGAGCGGTCGGCGTACCCGTGGAAGAACCAGTCGCGGTCCGTGCCCGGCGGCAGGAACGCCTGGAGCAGCAGTGGGCTGCCGGCCTCCTCGGTGCGCAGGTACAGCTCGCGGGCCTCCTGCGCGGAGCGCACCACGACCGTGCTGCGCAGCCCGCTGCCCGCGGGCACCAGCCAGGGCCTGCTCCACTTCGCGACCAGCGGCAGTCCCAGCTGCCAGGCGGCGCCCGCGGCCTGTGCGGCGCTGTCCGGGATCAGGGTGACCGGGTGCGGGACGGCCGCCGAGGCGCAGACGGTGGCGAGCTCCGCCTTGTCGGCCACGCGGGCGGGCAGTTGACCCGGCTGCCGCGGCAGCAGGTAGGCCGGGGCGAGTTCGTCGCCCAGCCGGCCCACCGCCACGGCGCTCGCGTCGTCCATCGGGATCAGCACGGCGGGACGCGCGACGCGCGCGGCGACCCGGCGCAGCGCGGCGGCGATGTCGTCGGCGGACGCGAACGGCGGCGGCGGAGGGTGCAGTTGACGTACGAAACGCGACTCGCGCACCGGACTGGCCGTACAGTCTGCGACCACGTGCACCTCCACGCCGGCCCGGCCGAGCGAGCGCACGGCACCCAGGGTTCCGTGGTGAAAGGGATTCCGGTCGATCCGCAGCAATACGGCGGGGACGCGGATGTCGAACAGCGACACGGACTTTTTCCTTCGGGTCTCTTCACTCGTGCGGGCGATCGAGGCACTCGAAAGCCGTAACCACGGTGGCGGAATTCATATTGATATGACTGAGTGTCAGGTGACGGAAAGAAATGTCAGGACAGTCACGCGACAAGGCGTCCAAGCGCGAGAGCGAAGACAGGAGCAGGCATGTCCTCAGCACAGCGACGGGCCCGTTCCCGGCGACTGGCGGTCGTCGCGGCGGCGGTCGCCGCGTCGGCCGCCCTGGCGTCGGGCCCGGGTTTCGCGGCGGGGGCGGCGCGGGCCGCCGATCCACCCGTGCCGGCATCCGCGCTCACCCCGGCCCCCGTGACCCTGCCCGCCCCGGCGAAGACGCCGGTGATCCCGGTCGCCGCCACCGACCCGAGCGTCAAGCCCGTGCCGCCCGCCCCGGCGGCGGTCCCGGCGAAACCCGTGCCGCCGGTCAAGCCCGCGCAGGACGTGCCCGCCAAGGACGTGCCCGCCTTCGGCGCCTACCTCGACTACGGCCCCCGCGGAGTCGCCCGCATCGCCGAGCTCAGCCACTGGCTGGGCAACGCCGAGCTGCGCGTCGGGCACACCTATCTGCCCGGTGACCGCTGGAGCAACATCGAGGGCGCCCACGGATTCCTCGACGTGTGGGCGGACTGGCGCACCGAGAAGGCCGAACGGATGCTCGTCCTCAACGTGCCCATGATGGAGCGCAACGAGGACGACGTCTCCGACGACGAGGTCCGGGAACTGCTGCGGCAGGGCGCCGCGGGCCAGTTCGACGAGCACTTCCGGGCGCTCGCCCGGCGACTGGTCGCACTGGACGTGCCGGACACGGTCGTCGTGCTCGGCTGGGAGATGAACGGCACCACCTACACCCACCGCTGCGGGCCCGACCCCGAGTCCTGGAAGAAGTACTGGAACCGGATCGTCACCACCATGCGCGCGGTGCCCGGCCAGAGGTTCCGGTTCGACTTCGCGCCGACCCGCGGCCGGGACGCCGTGCCGTGGACGCAGTGCTACCCCGGGGACGACACGGTCGACATCATCGGCATGGACTCCTACGACCAGCCGCGCGGACTGTCCTTCGACCAGCAGGTGAAGGAGCCCTACGGACTCCAGGCGCACGTGGACTTCGCCAAGGCGCACCACAAGCCCATCTCCTACCCGGAGTGGGGACTGTTCCGCAACGGGGACAACTCCGAGTACATGCGGCGGATGCTCGGCTGGATGGACACGCACAAAGCGCTCTACAACACGCTGACCGACTACTGCCCGCACGGCGTCTGGCAGTGCGCGGACAACCCGCAGTCGTCCCGGATCTACCGGTCCATGCTGTTCGGCCGCACCGACGGCCCGGCCTCGCAGCCCACGCCCACCACACCCGCCACGCCGCCGGCCCCGACCACCCCGACCGTTCCGCTGCCGCCGCCCAACTGCTCGCCGCTGAACCTGGGCGACTGGGTCGAGCACTGGCTCGGCGGGAGGCTGTGCCTGCGCCTCGACTGGTGGTCGCGCAACCGGTGAGTCCCCGGTGGCGGCGGGTCGTTCACGACCCGCC